>DUOU01000056.1 GCA_012838685.1 Bacteroidota bacterium
CCCTTGATAAAAGGCTCCCTGTTCGTTCCTATGGAATCGGTCTCCCCAACGTTATCTCTTCCAAGGTGGTATTTCTGTACAAAAAGGATGTTTCTGTTCCTGAGCAGGTTCATTGCCTGGTTTATACCGCTCAAATTGACGGGAACATCTTTTGTGCCCAGTCCCGCCAGCGTGTTCATATCGGTTGACAACATTCCCCCATTTTCTTTGGAGGCGATGTTGTTTATGCCGGCAGAGAGGTAATAATCATATTTTTTGCCTTTATATGAGGAGAAAAAAGCGAATGTCTTGTTCTCCGCCTTCTGGTGGTTATATTGTCCCAGGTCATAAATAATATCGTATACCAACCCGAAGTTGAGACTCTTGTTCACATTCTGTGTATGGCGGACCTTGAAGGTCTGGTTCGCCATGCTTCTCGGCTCGCTGTTGCTCCACCGCAACTCGGTAAACGGCACCTGGGTATCCATAAACACAGCGTTTGACTGGAGGTGCATAAAAGGATAATAGAAACTGTACAAAAACCTGTCGGCCTCCCTTACCCTGTCAAAAAAGTTGATCTGGTAGAAAGGAAGTCCGTAGTTTCCAAGTGTAGCGTTAAACGTTGAAAAATCATCCGCCTCCCTGAACCTGTGCGGCAGGTAAAACACCGTATCAAAAGGAATTATCTCCTCCCCGGTATAATCATCGGTTAAAACCGACATCCTCAGTATCCTTCGGTCAGGATCATAATTTCCGGCACTCTCTCCGCCCGCACCACCATAAACGGGTTCTTCGGTAGTTGGAAAAGCAGCACCTGTCGGGTTTCTCCCCCGAATTCCCTCAACTTGAGCGGGCAGGCCAACCGGCAACAGCAACAACAAGAATATTAGCGACCGACTTTTCATCCCGCGAATATATTTGATTTTTTTGTGCGCGGCGACCGGCCGGAGCAAAACTACCGATCTCAATCCACATTATCGTTCAGATAGGCGTTGTTCTCGCGAAAAACAGGTCCCTCCTCTTCATCGTCGGTCGACAAGGTAAAGGTGGAAGGATCCTTGGCCGACACTTTACTTGTGAGATCCAGATTCCTGGAGTGGCGCACGTATGCGGGCACATCCTCAAAGGTTTCTATATTGTTGGCCACTATTTCCCTTGAAAATTCCCCTCCCTTGATGGTATTGGATGTCGTTTTCCGTTTGCCAATCCGCATATCATCAATATCGTCTCTATATTTGGAGTTCCCGTCCATACTCTTGAATTCAAATACCCCCTGATCAGCTTCTTCAAAATCAAATATCAAAGATGGTTGGTCAGGGTTTTGGACCCTGTTCTCCTCCCTGGGAGCGATGATCTTTGGCGGCACTATCTCTCCTGAAAGGGGTAAAGTCTCGATTTTCCTGGCTCTTGTAGGCGACAGAACATTGGTGGCTTTGAAGCCGGTGGCCACGATGGTAACGGATATCTTGTCACCCAGACTCTCATCTTGTGTCAATCCCTGGATTATCTCCACCTCTTCCGAAGCAACATTGTTTAGATACTCCGATATCTCGCCCAGTTCGTCCATTGTCAGTTCCGTCTCCCCGATTCCCGATGTAATATTGATCAGAAACTTCTTGGCGCCCGTAATATCGTTTGCGTTCAGCAAAGGCGATCTCAGGGCATCTTCAACAGCATGCCTTGCCCTGTCTTCACCTGAAGCGATTCCCATGCCCATCAAGGCAACGCCCGAATTTTCCATCACCCTTTCCACATCGGCAAAATCGACGTTGATATATCCGGTAACAGTTATTATCTCGGCTATGCCCTTTACGGCAACTGTCAACACATCGTCCGCCTTGGCGAAAGCCGCCGAGATTCCAAGGTTTCCGTAAATCTCCAGTAGTTTGTCGTTATTGATCACCAGAAGCGAATCGACATGGTTCTGCAATTCGTTGACGCCGGCAATGGCGTTTCTCATCCTGATAGGCCCCTCCGAGCGGAAAGGAACAGTCACAACCGCAACGGTAAGCAGGCCGGCCTCCTTGCATGCCCTTGCGATAACCGGTGCGGCCCCGGTACCGGTACCACCTCCCATACCGGCGGCAATAAAGACCATCCTGGTATTGCCACCAAGCGCCTCCATGATATCTTTGATATTCTCCGAGGCGGCTTTTTTCCCTTTTTCGGGGAGACTGCCCGCGCCCATACCCTCGGTCAGAGTCTCTCCAATCTGGATTTTAACCGGAACAGGACTATTTACCAACACCTGATAATCGGTGTTACATATCACAAAATTGACATCCTTGATTCCTCTACGGAACATGTGGTTCACGGCATTGTTCCCACCGCCGCCTATTCCGATAACCTTTATTATCGATGACCGTTCCACGGGCAGGTCGAAATTCATTATATCATCTGGCATAGTTGTATATATTTAAAAAATGAACAGTATCAAAACCATATAAAAACACCTGTTTAATTTTCCCCCGTGATAGAGGGACCTTCATCAGCGTCGAACATATCTACCAACTTGTCCATGAATTTGTCAATAATTGTTTTCTTCTCTTTTTTTGGCTCCTTTTCAACCTCTTCCGTTTCAATCTCCCCTTCAGCGGGATTCTCTCTCAATTCCCCTGTTTTTTTACTATTGAAACTGCTTATGCCGCTTCTCTCCCCGGTGCTTTCCAAAAGATCTATGCCGCACATTATCAATCCAACGGCCGTAGAGTACATCGGTTGGTTGATCTCTGTCCTGCCCGACCCCGAAAGATGCTCATTGGGCAGACCTATCCTTACATCCATGGCGGTCTTGAATTTCATCAACTGTGGCAGATGTTTCAACATGGCGCCTCCACCTGTAACAACAACGCCGGCGGCAAGCTTATCGGCATAGCCCGAATTCTGTATCTCAAAGTTGACACATTCTATTATCTCTTCCATCCTCGACTGGATAATGTAAGCCAGGTTCTTGAACGATATCTCCTTGGGATCGCGGTTCCCGATTCCGGGTATGGAGACCACCTTGTCGTCAGGCGCTATATCCCCGAAAGCCGAACCATACTGTATTTTCAGCTGCTCGGCCTGACGTTGCAGTATCGCGCATCCCTCCTTTATGTCGCTTGTCACCACATTACCGCCCAAAGGTATCACCGCTGTATGCCGTATCACATTGTCGTAGTAAACAGCAACATCGGTTGTTCCACCGCCAATATCCACCAAAACCACGCCGGCCTCCCTCTCGTCATCTGTCAGCACAGCCTCAGCGGAAGCAAGTGGTTCCAGCATCAAGTTCTTTACCTTTAGATTCGCCCTACCCATGCAACGTCCTATATTTTGGGCCGAAGCGATCTGGCCAATTACTATATGGAAATTGGCTTCGAGACGCTTGCCGCACATGCCAACAGGATTGCTTATACCTGTCTCCTCGTCCACTATGAAACTCTGGGGAATAACATGTATTATCTGCTGACCGGGCGCTATGTTTATCTTGTACATATCGTTTTTCAACCGGGCCACCTCCTCTTCCCTTATCTCGTTATCGAAAGAGTCGCGCATTATATAACCGCGGTTCTTCATACTGGTGATATGCAGTCCGGCAATACCCACGAAAGCTTCGGAAAAGCCGATGCCGGTACGTTGTTGTACATCCCGCACCGTTGTCTGTATGCTTCTTACCGTCTCGTCGATATTTATCACCACCCCTCTCTTCACTCCATTGGAGGGTGCTTTGCTCAATCCAAGAATCTCTATTTTCCCGTTCTCGGTTTTTTTACCGACAATGGAAACTATCTTAGTTGTTCCAATGTCTACTGCCGCTACAATTTGTTCTTTGCTGTTCATATCTCTTTTTCATATGGTTTATAATCTTTTTTTGCATACAATCTGGTTGCTATACTCCAGATTAATTTCCGAATACCTGTCCCATCCCGTTTCCGGAACCACCTGCTCATAAAAGAGCATCAGGTTTTCCAGTTTTGTCGCGTATCCCTCCAGAGAGCCAAGTTTGATTATCTGTCTTCCCACCCTTGGCACCAATTCCAACCCTCCCTTGTTGTTTATATATATCTGGTCTATCTGGGCCGACCAGAATTTATCCTTGTTTATATAGTTGACAAAATCAAAGGCATCGCGCAGGGATGTCCCCGCCATTGTTGAGTCGGTTATGCTCACCCCCTCCAACATGGCCCTTGTAATTTTTATATTGCCCCCAACAATATGGAGCCGCGGCGGATGTCCCACGGTACTTTTGAAGAGAATCCCCTCATCATCCACCAGATAATCCCCACCATCATCGGGTATCACCCTCATCACCGGGTTCCTCTGGTCAACTTCGATGTTCATGGTACCATCGATATCGATCCACACATCAACATCGCGTATCTCCCTGATACCGGAGATCCTTTTTTCCAGTGCATCTGCCGATATCGAACCGACAGGTCTACCCAATACCGAGTCACTCCTGCTGTTTACCATATCCAATATCCTCTCCGGTGTCACAAACATACATTCAGCCGAATCAATTATATTCACAACCACCCTGCCGCATAGCGTATCTTGCCGTTTACCATCGATAAACCACGGTATTGTCAACAGGTAGGCTACCACCAGAAAAATCAATATCCTGACAACTATCTTCAAATTCCCTTCCAGTTTTTAAGTTTCTCCTCTATGGGCGCCACAAGAGCATCTATATCTCCGGCCCCTATGGTCACCAAAACATCCAGCCTCGAGGGTTCCAGCCAATCCACCAGCTCCTCTTTTTTGAGCAGCCGTTTGTTGGGCATCTTCATCTTTTCAAGTATCAATTCCGATGTCACCCCCTCAATAGGTTTCTCCCTGGCCGGATATATGGGCAACAAAATCACCTCATCAAGCTGGTCCAGCGCCTCGGCAAACCCGGCGGCATGGTCCTTCGTCCTGGAAAAGAGGTGTGGCTGGAATACACCTGTTATCTTTCTCTCGCCGAAATAGCCCAACAACGAAGCGATACAGGCCTTTATCTCTTTCGGATGGTGAGCATAATCGTCCATATAGGTCAGTCCGGGCCTGTTCACCCTTATATCAAAACGTCTCCTGACCCCCATGAAGGTACGTCCCGCCAGCCTGATCCCCTCGACTGTCGCCCCGCAACACAACGCCAACGCCGCCGCTGCCGTGAAGTTCGACAGGTTGGTATAACCCGGAAAGTCGAATTCAACATCCCGCAAGAGCCCGTTGGGAGTCGATAAATCCATAAAATAGACACCTTTTTCAAACCTGATATTCGAGCAACGGTAATTGGCCCCCTCATCCATGCCGTATGTGTAACATCTTACCCATGAGGGAATCCTGATCTTGCCCAACACCTCACTGTTTATTATCAATGTACCTCCACCGCGTATCTTCTCGCAAAATATGGAATAGCCTTCCCGCATGTTCTCCACTGTTCCGTAAACATCGAGGTGGTCCGCGTCAACCGCCGTTATCGCGGCATGGCTGGGAGACAGTCGGTGGAAAGAGCGGTCAAACTCATCGGCCTCCACAACCGCTACAGAGGATTTGCCCATAATCAGGTTTGACCCGTAGTTCTTTGAGATCCCGCCCAAAAACGCTGAACAGTCCACTCCGGAACTTTTCAGTATATGGCTGGTCATTGTCGATACCGTCGTTTTACCGTGGGTACCGGCTATAGCCACCGTTTCATACGATGCTGACAGAGTTTCAAGTATCTCCGACCGTTTGTACAGCGGAAAACCTTTTTCCCTGAAAAATGACAGTATAACGCTCTCCCCGGGTATCGCCGGAGTGTAAACCACCATCCTTCTCCCATTGTTTTCCATAAATTGGGAAGGAATGGCCGACAGCTCATCGGTGTAAGTTATGACGGCTCCCATCTTCTCAAGCCGTTTTGTGACAACGCTGTTCGTACGGTCATATCCTCCCACGACAAGACCCTTCAGCAGGCAGTACTCCGCCAACGCACTCATACCTATGCCGCCTATGCCGACAAAATATACACCCTCTATATTGTTAATTTCTATCATGTTAACTCTCTTTGTTATCTCTTTCCGCGAGCGACATCACTTCGCGGGCAATCCTTGTATCAGCCTCCCTTTCGGCAAGTTTCTTTATGTTTTCCGAAAGCATTTTTTTCCTGGAGTGGTTGCCTACCAGCGATATGGCCTCTTCAACCAACCGTTCCACAGCCTCGCTGTCGGGTATCAATATCGCGGCCGACCGTTCGGAAAGCGCCAACGCGTTTTTAGTCTGGTGATCCTCGGCGACATTGGGAGATGGCACCAATATCACCGGTTTGCCAACCAGACAGAGTTCCGAGATGGTACCCGCTCCGGCACGGGAGACAATAACATCTGCCACGGCGAAAGCATAATCCATCCTGTTTATAAAGTCTTTTTCCCTGATTCTTCCCTCTCCTTTGCCCTCCACCGCCTTTCTCACATCATCAATATAATACTTACCGGTCTGCCACAACCACTGGTAACCCGAATCGGTCATCCTATCTACACGCTCCTTCAGGCTCCTGTTGATTGTCGCCGCCCCAAGCGAACCTCCCAAAACCAAGATCACCGGTATTCCTTTTTTGAACCCAAAATATTCATATGCCCCATCAACAACCGAATCGAGGTTGTCGAAATTCTGTCGCACCGGGTTCCCCGTCTTGATTATCTTTTCTGCGGGGAAAAACCTCTCCATACCATCATAAGCCACGCATATTTTGGAAGCTCTCGCCGCCAGCAGCCTATTGGTAACCCCTGCATAGCTGTTCTGCTCCTGTATCAGCATCGGCACGCCCATGCTACCCGCAACCCTCAATAACGGACCGCTGGCGTAACCGCCAACGCCGACAACCACCGAGGGCTTAAACTCTTTCACTATCCTCCTGGCCCCCACCAGACTTCGCATCAGATTATAAAGAACCTTTATGTTTTTCAATATATGCTTCCGGTCAAATCCCGACACCGGCAATCCTTTGATATCGTAACCCGCCATTGGTACCTTCTCCATCTCCATCCTTCCCAGGGCGCCGACGAACAATATATCCACCGAAGGATCCAGCCGTTTCAGGGCATTCGCTATGGAGAGCGCCGGGAAAATATGGCCTCCGGTGCCGCCACCGCTAATTATTACCTTTATATTGTTAACCTTCTCCATCCTCTTCCTGTTAAACCTCCTCATCCTTTTCCTCCCCCTCAAGTTCCTCCCGCATCGCCCTGGCGTTGTTAACCCGGCTGACACTCAGTATAGCTCCAAAAGCGACGCTCATCACCAGTACCGAAGTACGCCCCCAACTGACCATAGGAAGTGTCTGTCCCGTCACGGGGAAAAGACCTACGGCGACAAGCATGTTCAGAAGAGCCTGGGTCACTATCATAACCGACAGGCCAATCACAAGAAAGGCGGGGAACGCGGTCTCGCATTTTTTTGCTATGGCTATCCCCCTGAACATTAATATCATATATGCTAACACCAACGGTATCGCGCCAAACAGCAAACCATACTCTTCAATTATTATGGCGAAAATATAGTCGGAGTTAGACTGCGGCAGTATATTTCTCTGGGTACTTTTACCCGGAGCCTTGCCCACCAAGCCGCCCGTAGCTATCGCTATCTTTGCCTGGTTAGACTGGTAATCGCCATCAAGATCATCCCCACCGCCAACAAAATTCTCTATCCTTCCCTTCCATGTCGCTATCCTGTTCTCTTTGGTCGCCATATCCAAAACAGCGACTATGGCGAAAAGTCCTATTATGGCTCCAAAGAAGAATAATAATAGATATCTGAAGGGAACCCGGCCAATAAACATGATTATCAGGCTTACGAGGAATATCATGCCGGCAGTTGACAGGTTGTCTTTCACTATCAACGCGCAAATCAACGCTATTGGCATAAAGAGATAGACCGTAACTATGTGCAGATCTTTCAGTTCGTTCTGGTAGTGCGAAAGAGCCCTGGCCAAATATATCACCAACGCCAACTTGGCAATGTCGGATGTCTGTACACTCACTCCCAAGATTTCCAGCCATCTTGTTGCCCCGTTGATGGTAACACCGAAAAATATGGTAATAATGAGCAGGCCCACGGATATCAGCATAAACAGTCCCGCCAACGATGAGTATATCCTGTAGGGTAGTTTATGTACCAAATAGATTATTACCAGGCTCAATACGAGCATAAAAAACTGACGACTCAAAAAGTATGTCGTATTTCCCCCGTAATTTTTGTAGGCTACACTGACGGAGGAACTGTAAACAGCCAACAGGCCGTAGATCATAAAGAGCACAACAAGGCCCCAAACGACCCTGTCGCCCTTAAATGATCTGCTTATCCAATTTCCTTGTCCCATATTTCCTCTCAATTATGCCAAACCATCGGGTCCGGCATTTTTTACAAGTTCCTTACGGCAGCCTTGAATTCCCGGCCTCTCTCTTCATAATTGCCGAACAGGTCGAAGCTGGCGCACGCCGGTGAAAGCAATACCGTATCTCCCTTACCGGCGAGATAATAGGCTGAGCGCACCGCCTCCTTCATAGAGGTTGTCTCTACGATAGTGGCCACCTTTCCGGTAAAAGCGTCAACAATATTCCTGTTATCCCTGCCCAGACAGACAATCGCCTTTACCTTCTCGGCAACTACCTGGAAAAGCTCCGAATAGTTGTTGCCCTTATCGATGCCGCCAACTATCCATACCACCTTTGTGGTCATACATTCCAGCGCGTACCAGGTGGAGTTGACATTGGTAGCTTTGGAGTCGTTTATAAAGTTTATGCCGCTCACCCTTATCACCGGTTCAAGACGGTGCTCTACCCCTTTGAAATCTACCAGGCTCTCCCTGATGACGTCGTTCTTGATATTGAGGAGCTTCCCGGCGATGGCCGCGGCCATCGAGTTATAGGTATTATGGCGCCCTTTTAGCGCCAGATCGTGTATTGTCATAAGGTCAGTTTTTGTGTTATTGAGGTTTATTGTCAAATTATTGTCCTTTATATAAGCTGTCATATTGTCCGACCTGACATCGGAGAAAGCCAGCAAAGTGGCCCCCATCTCTTTTCTTCTCAACTCCTTGTCCACTACCGGATCATCGGCCCAATAGATAAAATAGTCGGACTTTGTCTGGTTCCTGGCTATCCTGAACTTTGAGTCCACGTAGTTCTGGAAATCATATCCGTACCTGTCGAGATGATCGGGAGTTATGTTCATCATTATCGCCACCTCCGCCCTGAAATCGTACATCCCATCGAGTTGGAAACTGCTCAGCTCAATGACGAAATAATCCACTCCTCCCTTGGCCACGGCCATGGCAAAGCTATTGCCTACGTTGCCGGTCATGGCCACCCTCTTCCCGGCCCTCTTCATCATATGGTATATCAGGTTGGTAACAGTAGTCTTCCCGTTGCTGCCGGTAACGCATATCTTCACCGCATCGGTATATCTGGCGGCAAACTCTATCTCGGAGATTACCGGGATACCTTTTTCCCGGGCAGCGACAACAATCGGGGCGTTTTCCTTGATACCGGGACTCTTGATTATCTCGCTAGCCGACAGAACTTCACTTTCAGTATGCTTTCCCTCCTCCCATAAAATACTCTCACTGTTAAGTATCTCCCTGTACCTATCCCTGATTGTCCCATAATCGGATACAAAAACCTGGCAGCCCTTCTGTTTGGCCAACACCGCCGAGCCTGTACCGCTCTCTCCCGCACCGAGTATCACCACCCTTTCCATCGCCTTACCTTATCTTTAATGTTACTATACTTATCACGGCCAATAATATCGCCACTATCCAGAACCGGGTCACAATTTTGGGTTCAGGATGACCTTTCTTCTGGTAATGGTGGTGCAACGGAGCCATCAGGAAGAGTCTCCGCCCCTCACCGTACCTCTTTTTTGTATATTTGAACCACGAAACCTGCAGCATCACCGAGAGGTTCTCCACCAGGAAAATAGCGCAAAATACAGGTATCAGAAGCTCTTTTCTGATTATCACCGCGAAAACGGCGATTATCCCCCCGAGAGTGAGGCTACCGGTATCGCCCATAAACACCTGCGCCGGGTAGGAGTTGTACCATAGAAAACCTATGGTTGCCCCTATAAAGGCACTGGCAAACACTACAAGTTCTTGTGTATGGGGTACATACATAATATTTAGATAGTCCGCCAGAATTACGTTACTCGACACGTAAGCGAACACGCCCAGCACCATTCCGGTAATCGCAGAGGTTCCCGTAGCCAGACCGTCAAGACCATCGGTTATGTTGGCACCGTTGGAGACAGCGGTAATCACAAAAATTACCATACCTATATATACAAGCCATGCCCATGGTTGTCTGTGCTCCTTATCTATAAACCCGACCAGCCAGGCATAGTCAAATTCGTTGTTCTTGACGAACGGTATGGTCGTTTTTGTCGATTTTCTCTCCATAACCACCTCCTGCGTGGTAATTTTTTCTCCGGGATGGGAGTTTGTATATTCAAGTTGTTGGCTTGCCGTGAGATCCTTAACGCTAATACTTTCCCGAATCACAACATCATCGCAGAAATAGAGCGTGAGAGCCACTATAATTCCCAGAAGCACCTGCCCGATAATTTTGAACCGGCCGGTAAGGCCCGACTTGTTCTTTTTGAATATTTTTATGTAATCGTCCAAGAACCCGATGGCCCCCAGCCAAAGTGTGGTCAGTATCATCAGCAAAACATAAACATTGTCGAGTCTGTTGAAGAGCAACACCGGGACAATAATTGAGGCGATGATTGTTAATCCGCCCATGGTAGGCGTTCCTGTTTTCTGGTACTGACCTTCAAGGCCCAGATCCCTGACCACCTCGCCCACCTGTTTTCTCTTCAAATACAAAATGACCCTCTTGCCTATCATCATCGAGATTATGAGCGAAGTTATCACCGCCGCGGCCGACCTGAACGAGATATATGAAAACACACCGGCTCCCGGCACGTTAAGTTTTTGCAGATATTCAAAAAGATAACAAAGCATCCCTACATCTTTTTTTATTGTTCACTCTCTCCAATTATCCTGTCGTCCACACTCTTCAACTGTTCCAGGAGTTCTTCCCTGTCGTCGAAATGGTGTTTCACGCCCATAACATCCTGATAGGTCTCATGGCCTTTTCCGGCTACCAAAACGACGTCACCTCTCCGTGAGAGCCGCACCGCCGCTTTTATCGCTTCGCGCCTGTTGGTTATCCTCAACGTTTTTTTTGCCAGCTCAGGCGACAGTCCCCTCTCCATATCGTCCAGAATAGCTTCGGGATCTTCTGTCCGCGGATTATCAGATGTCAATATTGTCATCCAGCTTTTTTGGGCCGATATCGCAGCCATCTCCGGACGTTTTGTCTTGTCGCGGTCACCTCCGGCTCCAACAACGGTTATCAGCCGGCTCTCCCCGCTCTCTATCTTGTTAAGTGTTCCTATAACATTGAGCAACGCATCGGGGGTATGGGCATAATCCACTATTCCCGTGATACCGTTTCCGGTGGAGACAATTTCCAAACGGCCCGCCACCGGCATAAGTCCGCTCAATGCCGTCAACACCTCCAGTTTATCGCCTCCCAGCAATATTGATGCACCGTAGACAGCCAGAAGATTAGAAGCGTTGTACTCGCCTATAAAGCGGATCCATACCTCTTCGCCCATTATCTTCAGCTTCATCCCCTCAAAGGACTCCTCTACAATGTTGCACCTGAAATCGGCTCCCCCTCTAATCGAAAAGGTGTAATGTTTCGCGGCACAGTTCTGGAGCATCACCCTTCCGTTCCTATCGTCGGTATTGACCAGGGCGAAAGCCGTAGCCGGAAGCGAGTCGAACCAGCTCTTCTTGGCCGCCAGGTAGTTGTCGAAACTCTTATGGTAGTCGAGGTGATCATGCGTAAGGTTGGTGAAAATCGCCCCGACAAATCTTAATCCCGCTATACGCTGCTGATGGGTCGAGTGGGAACTTACCTCCATAAAAACATATTCACAGCCGGCATCCACCATCATCGCCAACATACGGTTCAGTTCAACCGGATCGGGTGTGGTATGGGTCGCCGGATATTCGGTGTCAACTATAAAGTTGCGGACCGTGGAGAAGAGACCGCATTTATATCCCAGTTGTTTGAATATCTCATATAATAGGGTAGCCGTGGTTGTCTTTCCGTTGGTTCCGGTAACTCCGGTGAGCTTGAGCGATTCCGAAGGCCTTCCGAAATAATTTGAAGCCGCGTGGCCCAAAGCCTTGGAAGAGTCGGCAACAACTACCCAGGTTATGCAACTATCCGGACTGTCGGGCAGTTTCTCGCAAATCACGGCATCAGCCCCCCCGATCACGGCGTTATCGATATAGTTGTGGCCATCCGTGTTGTATCCCTTGACGGCGACAAACAGGGAACCGGCGACAACCTTGCGGGAGTCAAACACAACCGTTGAGATCTCCTTGTCGGTTTCACCCTGAACCGATACTATCGTTATACCCTCTATGATCTTATCCAGTCTCATCTCTTTGCCACTATCCGTTTATCTATCCATTTTCAGTTCAACCGCAGTTCCAGCGCCACAATCTGTCCCCTGTAATATTTTGTTCCGGGTTCAGGCGACTGGCGTTTTACCTTTCCCTTGCCCGAATATCTGACCCTGTAACCGTTATCCTCAAGAAAAAACATCGCATCCCTTAGGCTCATATTGGTAACATCGGGAACATAATCGGCTTCACTTACCACCGCCGTATATCTCTCGTTGCCTTTTTCCCCGCTTACACTTGCCCAGTTACCATCCACCCCCTTAATAGCCCCGTCTCCTATGTTCCTTAACACTATGTTCAGATCCGGCATATATCCGGCTCCCACCTCGGCAATGGAAAGTTTCTCCCTTTCACCCTCCTGTTCCTTGAAAAAGCGGGTAGCATATATTTTATCGGATATCTCCCTGAAAACAGTGCCGGCAACTATATTGCCATAATAGACCCCGTTAGATGGGGCGTTGACAACGACAATTATGGAGTAGAGCGGATTCTCGGCGGGGAAATAGCCCACGAACGAAGCCTGGTACAACATGCGGGTACCCGAACGGTAACCGGTGTTGGCGTTGGCTATCTGGGCCGTACCTGTCTTGCCGGCAATCTTATATTCGGTATTTCTAAGGTTCATCGCCGTCCCTCTCTCAACAACCCCTTCCATCATTATCTTCACCTTCTCTATGGTGGATTTTGATGCCAGGGACCTGTTGCTCTCAATCACGGGAAGCTGCTTCTGTAACTGACCGTTTTTCATTATAGCCGATACGAACCTGGGTTTTACCAGTTTTCCGTCATTCGCCACGGCATTGTAAAAGGTCAATATCTGGAGAGGTGTCATCATCACCTCGTAACCGTACGACATCTGGGGAAGCGTGAGACCCGACCATAACTTATCGCCCGGATATCTTATCAGGGGTTCACCCTCTCCCACCAGCTGTATTCCCAGTTTCTCGTTGAGCCCGAAAGAGTAGAGTCTATCGACAAAATCCTGGGGATTATCCTTATACACCTGTGTGATCACCTTTGAGGTGCCGACATTCGACGAATTCTCGAAAACCTCCTTAACGGTGAGCCTCCCGAATCCCCCCTCTTTGCTGTCTCTTATCTTTTTCCCGTAAAACTCCACCACCCCCTCGCCTGTATCAACTATATCAGAGGTATCTATCAGCCCGTCCTCCAGTGCCGCCATCATCACGGGAAGCTTAAATGTGGAGCCGGGTTCCGTACTCTCGCCTATAGCGTAATTATATCTCTCGCGGTAATTGCCGTCACCTCCCTGTTCCAGGTTGACTATAGCCCTTATGTCGCCCGTCTTCACCTCCATCACCACAGCGCAGCCATGGTGGGCATCATGTTTTATCAACTGTTTTTCCAGCGCACTGGAGGCCACATCCTGCAGGTCGATGTCTATTGTCGTCAGCACATCGCTGCCATTAACCGACGGCAAACTCTTCTCGCTGCGGACAGTGATCCAGTCGCCACCTGTCAACCTCTGCTTTACCGCCACACCGTTGGTACCGGCAAGTTCGGGGTTGAAGGCACCTTCAATGCCAACAGCGGTGACCTCTTCGCCCAAGTTGACGTAGCCGATGGTGCGGGCGGCCAGATCCTGGTTCAACAGTACCCTCATATCTTCCACTTCGGCTATCATACCTCCCCTGTACTGTCCCTCCCTGAATATGGGCAACCTTTTCATCCGGAGCATAGTTTCATAATCCACCCTCCGTTTGACCAGGAAATAACGATTCCCGCTTTTTCTGGCATCATTGAGAGATTTTTTCCATTCAGCCGCGCTCTTGTCGCCGAACATCCTCGATA
>DUOU01000311.1 GCA_012838685.1 Bacteroidota bacterium
CCCTTAGACATGCCCGACAGTTCCAGAGAATCGCTGATATCATATCCGACAATTTTTTTGGAATACATATCGGTTACAAGCGCTAGACAGCAAAATCCATCGATTGTCCAGGTATACTAGACCATCACATTCAATTGCGGGTTTTTGTCTGTTTTGTCCATCATTTTGCAAGCTTTTTAACGAATCTACCCAAAAGCCCGCAATCTGACAAATATTAATATTAACTTATATCATTAGTTATCAACAACATAGACACCTTATAAGGGTCGACTTGTTAAAATATTTAGGTAGTTTTTTATTTTATGCAACCATTTTTCATAAATTGGTGTCATAAATCTTATAGTAATGCGTTTAATTATGGAAGGTTTAGCCCATAATCCCAAAATGTCTGTTAATCACTATAGTGGCCTAAAAAAATTATATTTTTTTATTGTTGTTTTAGCTCTATTGGGTCTATCAATTAAGGCATCTGGGCAATGTAGTATTGACGTAATCGGTCGCTATTCCGGTGTACTTCCTGATTCGAAATGCGCACCAAGTCAAGTAGTAGTTAACTATAGCGCTGTTTTTACGACACCAACACCTGCCTCCTCATATAGAGTACAATTTCTATGGAATTATGAATCTGGTGAAACTAATGATTTTGAATATGTTTGGGTAACACCAACAACATCTGTTGTTGGTGGCGTCACTCGTTATACAGTTGCAACAACTTTATCGCATTCGTATACAAGCGGTAATCTTTGTGAATATACTATTCGTATTGGGTTAATGGATAATGGCTATTTCTGCCATAATTCTTCAAAAATTGAAGAGGCTGCTAATTGGCATGAAGATGATGTTGCGCTTGCCAATGGTTTTATTAGGCTGACTCCTGAGGAAAAGGAGGTTTGCGAGGGGGCACCGCTCTATAACCATATCATAAGTGATGTTTCACAGTACGCTTGTAATAGGCAGCAGAACGAATCAGCTAAAGATCCAAATCATGAAAATCGTTGGCAACAATATATATATGGTACAAATCCTATTTCTGGCCAAGGTATTCCCAATCTTTACATAACAGTCGGCGGAACCGATATATATTTGACTGATGCGACGGGTGCGCCTATATCTTTTCCTACAGCGAGCGGTTATTATGAGGGTCCTGTAGATGTTATAACTCTTAATGGAACAACTGGTGTTTATTCTTTGCCCGATGCGTACCCAATCTCTTTTGATGGTGTTGGCACGGTCGCGGGTGATCAATTTGAAGTTACTGTCCGAAATTGGAACACATGTAATCCATATCATCCTACATATCCTAGTGAGCCAAATACAGCTACCGCGAGGATATTGATAATCGACTCTCCGGATCCTCCGGCGATTACCAGTAAATCAATATGCTACAATGATCCAAGAACATTGAGTACAAATGGTGGATATGTACCTCAAGGTACGGTGTATTGGTATTCCGATGTCACATTGACTACGCAAGTCGCTACAGGACTTTCTTACACGATACCCGCCGGTGATTTCACCGGTGCCGGTGAATATGAATACTGGCTTGTAGATAAACGTCTGGATGGCAATCTTTGCGCGAGCCCTGCTTCCCATGTTGTACTGACCATAAGAGAGGCTCTTACCCAGCCGGGACCGATTACGGCATCTGATGAGCCTATTTGTGTTTCAGCCACTGGAGTTACTTATAGTGTAGCTTCTCCACCTGCTACTGAAACCTATGGAGGTCCAACACAATATATTTGGACGGTACCGGCAGGGTGGACAATTACAGGAGGTCAGGGTACGCGACAGATCACAGTGAATATTGGTGGCAGTTCCGGAACCCAAACAGTCAGTGTTGTCAGGGAATATGAAACAAATCCCAAATGCCAAAGTAATCCTACTACTTTAAATGTGACTGTTGTTCCCGAGTCTGTGGGAGGAACAATTTCAGGGAACACATCTTCATGTTCAGGTTCAGATATAGGCACTTTAACTCTTTCCAATCATTTGGGAAGTATCGTTCAATGGGAAAGAAGGTTAGGAACTTCAGGCCCTTGGACTATAATAGCGAATACAACCAATACATTATCAGGCCAACAACTTTTTTCTATCGGCACATGGTATTATCGTGTGTTGGTACAGAATAGTCCGTGTAGTTCGACATACTCGGCTGAGTTTGGCGTTACTGTTGTAGCTGCTCCGACTGGGGGAACAACATCTGGTGGATCGGGTACTGTATGTTATGGTACCTCTACAGGGAATATTACGGCATCCGGGTTTAGTGGCACACTTGTCGGATGGCAACGCAGTAACAATGGAGGGTCTTCGTGGACTAACATCGTATCTACCGCGAATCCGTTTTCCGAGGTTTCCCCTTCTGCCGGGACCTGGTTATACAGAGCTGTTATCAGAAGGCTTCCCTGTTCCGATGCCTATTCTACCCCAACACAGGTAATTGTTGATCCCGCGACTGATCCCGGATCTTTGTTGATAAATTATTATTATTCAGAACGTTCAATTTGTGAAGGTTCTTCCACGGGTACTTTGAGATTATCCGGATATGTTGGTACTATACTCAATTGGGAAAGAAGTCATAATGGAGGCGCCTATGTCGATATTGGAAACGGCGGGAACACAAATTTTTATGAAACACTTTCAACGCCGGGAACCTACAGATATCGTGTCAAAGTTCAAAGTGGAGTTTGCCTCCCGCAATATTCATCAATTGCCACTGTAACGGTAGTCGCTTCACCATCAGCAACATTAACAGGTGACAATACAATTTGTAGGGGCTCATCAACGGGTACTATGACTATTACAAGTTATACGGGAACCATTTATAGGTGGGAAAGGAGATATAGCAGTAATGGCGGTTCGACATGGGGCTCTTGGAGTAATCAGTCAAATGGAGGAAACACTACTTTAAGCCAAACACTTAGCACGGCCGGAATGTATCAATATAGGGTCAGGATGAGGAATAATCCGTGTCCTGAAGCCTATTCAAACACTATAACTATTGTTGTTGACCCGACTACTGTTCCCGGCTCCGTAACCGGTGGAACAACAATATGCCATAATGACAATTCGGGGCTGCTTACTCTTGAGGGCCATACTGGCAATATAATTCGTTGGGAATATAGTACCAACGGTGGCAGTTCATGGACAACAATAGCCCATACAGGCTCAACTTATACCGCCACTAATCTCGCGGCGGGAGGCGGGAACACTACTGTTCTTAACTACCTATTCAGAGCGGTGGTGCAGAGTGGCGTTTGTACCGTCAAAAACAGTGCTTCAACAACTGTTACGGTTTATCCGACAACAAAGGGGGGAACCGTAAACGGCGCAAAAAATGAGATATGCTACAATGAATCCAATACCGGCCAGATGACCCTCTCGGGAAATATAGGGTCGGTCGTTAAGTGGCAAAAACAGTACAACTCCACGGCGGGCGCATGGATAGATATTGCCAACACTGCTCTTACATATACCGATAATACTCCTCTCACGGCCGGTACCTGGTACTACAGGGCGGTGGTGCAGAGCGGCACTGGTTGCGCTGTGGAATATTCGGTACCCCATGACATAGTGGTTCACCCGCGATTCGAATCCGCACATCTTAGCGGGGCGGCGAGTATATGCGCAGGAGCGGCTACAAACCTCTCAATAACTATGACGGGTGGAGCAGGCAATTATACGGTCAACTATACCCGCTCATTTAATGGAGGTCCCGCCGTACCTCAACCGCAGATAACAGGATATGTCAGTGATGCTCCGTTTACTACGGGAAATCACCCCATGGGAACATATGTTTACACGATAACATCGGTAGTTGACGCTAACGGCTGTTACGCTGAATCCAACGGCACACCGATAACCATAATTGTCGGTACAAACCCATCAACGGCAACGCTTACGGGTAACGGCGATGTATGCGACGGTACAGAGAGTTTCATAAATTCGACGATTACGGGCGGAGCGCCGAACTATACATTCACATATACCGTGTTCGATGGTACGACAACCACACCATATTCTATAAGTTATGTCGGCGATGGCTCGGCGATATCACTCGGAACTCTTCCTGTAGGGAGTTATACCGTTACAATAACAGGTATTACCGATAACTGCGGTGCTAATATTCCACCGGGAGGCATACCGGCTTCTTACTTGTTCAACGTCAATCCGATACCCGACATCTCAAGTACCACTACCAATGCCAAACCTATATGCAACGGTGAGGCCACGGCAATAACGCTTCATTCCACGGTGGCGAATACCGACTTTAGCTGGTCGGTGACCAATATATCACCGAGTGTCGCGGTTACGGGCTACTCATCCGGCTCCCGAAACGCCGGTAATGGATATGTCATTGCCCAAAACCTGTCACATTCGCACACCGGCCCTGTTACCGTCACCTACACCATTACATCCGACGGTCCCGGAGCGACGGACTGCCCGGGCAACACTATCACCCGCGACGTGGTTGTCAACCCCGTACCGCAGGTCGACGTCGTGTCAAGCCAGGTTGTATGCAACGGAGGCTCCACGACGGCGATTAGTTTTTCAACGACCAACACCGGGGGAGTTACCAGCTATAACTGGACAAACGACACTCCTGGCATAGGCATAGGAAGCGGCGGCAACGGTAACATCGGATCCTTCACGGCCATCAACAGCACAACAGCGCCGATAGTTGCCACTATAACGGTTACACCTACGTTCAGTTACGGTAGTACGGATTGTGTGGGCGATGCTTCGACGCAAAAGACATTTACAATAACGATAAACCCGACGGTGGCCATGAACGCTGTCGCCAACCAGGTGGTTTGCGATGATGCGTCCACCACGGCGATAACCTTTGGAACCAACTACTCCGGAGGTAGCGGTACGGTCTCCTACGCCTGGACCAACAGCGAGCCTTCCATAGGCCTCGCCTCGTCGGGCAATGGCAACATCTCCGTATTTGCCGCAAAAAATGATGGCACATCACCCATAACGGCCACCATAACGGTTACACCGACGCTTACCAACGGAGGCGCTTCGTGTCCGGGTACCCCAACAAGTTTTACAATAACCGTCAACCCAACGGTAACAGTGGACGCCATAAGTGATGAGACACTTTGCGTGGGCGCTTCCTCGACCTCGGTGGTTTTCGCCAGTACAGGCTTCACCGGTGGCACCATAACGTACAACTGGACCAACAGCAATCCCGACATAGGGTTGGGAGCGGGTGGTACCAACGCCTCGGGCATAACTTCATTTGTGGCTACCAACACAACAACGGCGCCAATATCGGGAACCATCACCGTAACCCCCACATTCAGCAATGGGGGAGAGGATTGCGTTGGAACGCCCGAAGAGTATATCATAACCGTCAATCCGACGGTTACCGCGAATAACATACCCGACAGGATAGAGTGTAACGGCGCTACCGTTCCTTCATTGGCTTTTGGTACCAACTATTGCGGTACAACTGGCAACGTCTCTTATGTCTGGTCCAATAACAATACTACCATTGGCCTGGGATCCGGCGGAACATCCACCGAACTGCCGTCATTCACCGCTACCAACACCGGTACCGCACCGGTGACGGCGACCATCACCGTAACACCCACGCTCTTCAATGAAGGAGAATATTGCCAGGGAACAGCGGAGACGTTTACAATAACTGTCAACCCGACAGTCGTTGCTACGCCACTTGGCAGCCAGACAGTTTGCGACAACGGAGCCACCGCGGAGGTCATATTCGATGTCAGTGCCCACTCCGGCGGTACGGTAACTTACAAGTGGAGCAACGATAACGAAGCTATCGGTCTTGCCGCCAGTGGCTCGGGAGCCACCCTTCCATCGTTTACCGCCACCAACGGCACAACCGCGCCTATAACGGGTATCATCACCGTCACTCCCGAGTTTACCAATGAGAACGGTGGCGGCAAATGCGACGGAACACCTACAACATTCAGCATAACCGTCAATCCGACCGTCTCGGCGACAACTCTGGCGAACCAGGTAATATGTAACGGAGGAACGACAACAGATGTCACCTTTGGCGTGAGCTCCTACTCCGGCGGCACGGTAACATACCGTTGGGAGAACAACAATACCGCTATTGGCCTTGCGGCCAACGGTACAGGAACAGGTATATCGTCGTTTACTGTTGACAACAATCCGGGAAATGCTCCGGCTGTGGCTACGATAACTGTTTATCCTATATTCCAGAATTCCAGCGGAGGTCCCACATGCGAAGGAACGCCTACCAGTTTTACCATATCTGTGAACCCGACGGTCAGCGCCAACACTATAACTAATCAGATAGTTTGCAACAATGGAACCACTACAGCGGTCACGTTCGGTGTCAGCGCCCACTCCGGCGGCACGGTAACTTACCGCTGGGAGAACGACAACACTGACATAAATCTTGTCGCTAACGGCACCGGTACGGGAATAGCATCGTTCTCCGCCACCAATGGCGGCACTTCGCCTATAGTGGGCAATATCACGGTCACACCGGTATTTACCAACAACAGTGGCGGCCCCGGTTGTGACGGAACACCGACGACATTCAGCATCACGGTCAACCCGACAGCGCAGGTCAACGATATAGCCAGTGAGGTGGTCTGTAACGGAGACAATACAACGGCCGTAGTCTTCACTACCGACCGTACCGGAGGTACAACGACATATGATTGGAGTATCAACGCCGCTATAGGACTTGACCCAACGACAGGTAGCGGTAACTTCCCTTCGTTTATAGCCACCAATGCGGGCAGTTCGCCAATAACGGCTACCGTCACGGTAACCCCTAAATTCACTGCTGGTGGCGAGGAGTGTTCAGGTCCTTCCAAGACCTTCACAATAACCGTGAACCCGACGGCACAGGCCAATGATCCGGGCGACAGGATATTGTGCTGGGGCGAAGCGAGTGGGTTAATCTCCTTCTCCACTGTCAACAGTGGGGGAACAACCACATATACATGGACAAACAGCAATACCGACATTGGCCTGGCGGGATCGGGAAGCGGAAACATTCTCTCCTTCACTGCCGCCAATGCCACTACGGCGCCCATAACGGGAACGGTAACAATCACGCCAACATTCACCAACGCTGGAAAGAGCTGTTCAGGTCCTACCACGCAGTTCGATATAACTGTCAACCCGAGAGCACAGGTGGATGATCCGGCCAACCTCACCCGTTGCAACGGCGAAGGGGTACCGGAAATAGTATTTACTACCCAAAATACCGGGGGTACAACCACATACTCATGGACCAACAGTCTGACTTCGATAGGTTTGGCCGCCTCGGGCAACGGTAATATATCGGCATTTAATGCTGTCAATAACGGTACGGCCACGGTTACCGCCACGATAACCGTTACGCCGCACTATACGAACGCATCGGGCGGAGCGACATGCGACGGACCGGCGCAGACATTTACCATCACGGTACACCCAACACCCATGTTGTCGACTCCCCTTACGCCCGGTGAGATATGCAGCAACAACAACTTTGTCTACAATCCGGCCAGTGCGACGGCAAGTACTGCCTTTAGCTGGACCCGCGGAGCGTTGCCGGCCAACGTTACGGCAGCCGGTCCCGCTTCGGGATCCGACGGTATCAGCGATCTGCTCAGAAACTTTGGCAGCACCACGCAGACCGTAGAATATACCTATACCCTGGAAGCTAATGGATGTGTGAATACTCAGGTGGTTACGGCGACGGTGAAACCGGAACCTGTGATTTCCGACCAAAACCCGATAATTTGCTCGGGACAAGGCTTTGTCTGGAGGATACTCCTGGAGAATTTTGCCTATCCTGACGTCACATTTACATGGCCGACGCCGACAACATCTCCCGGAGTTACCGGGGGTACCGCGCGCACGGTGGCTTCCAATGCCGACATGAGCGATACTTTTGTCAACACTTCAGGATCGGACGGGACAGCGACCTATACGGTTACCCCTTATTATAACGGTTGTCCGGGCGATCCGAAAGATATAGTTGTCACTATAGGTTCGCAGCCTGTATTGGCCGATCTCGATGCCTTTGCGTGCAGCAATACGGCCACAGGCCTTACTCTTGGCGTGGCACTGGGATCCAGCATGGCCGACAGGTATTACGTGACTTCGATAGTTGTCGACCCCA
>DUOU01000057.1 GCA_012838685.1 Bacteroidota bacterium
AAAATCAATACTATTATTAAAGAAATACAACCAGATCTCATTCTCCACTTGGCATCATTCAGTTCTGTTGCTCAAAGTTGGCAAGATCCTCTCACTTCATTTCTCAACAATACCAATGCGTTCCTCAATATTATTGAAGCGGTGAGAATTCAGGAGTTAGATTCTAAGATATTATCCATCGGTTCTTCGGAAGAATATGGCATCGTTGACGTGAGTGATCTCCCACTTACCGAAGAACAGCAGGTTAACCCTGCAAACCCATATGCGATCGCAAAAGTCTCTGAAGAATACTTATCTCAAACCTATGTAAAAGGATACCATCTCAATATTTGTTGTACACGTTCTTTCAATCATATTGGACCAAGACAAAGGGATCAATTTGTGGTAAGTTCTATTGCTAAGCAATTCGCCGATATTGCGGTTAATCACAAAAAACCAATAATAAAAATTGGGGCGGGATCAATTATCCGTGATTTTGTGGATATAGATGATGTAGTTTTGGCATACAATGCAATATTAGAAAAAGGGGTACCTGGCGAAGTTTACAATGTATGCAGTGGCAGAGGATATTCAATTCAGGATATTGTAGATTGCCTGTCCAGGTTAACACAGATACCGATAGAAATAGAGCAGAAAACAGATCTCCTCCGCCCAATAGACAATCCGATACTTATCGGAAGTTATGAGAAACTTCATCGTGAAACAGGGTGGGAACCCACCCATTCAATTGAGCAAAGTCTTGAAAAAATCTATAATTACTGGTATGATAAGTTATCATAGACTTTTTTTGTACCTTGAGCCGTTTTTTCCCAGGAAAATAGTTTTAGTCGCTCGAATCCTCTCCTGATAAGTTTCTCCCTGTAATGATCGTCGGAAAGAACTGTTTCGATACTTTGAATAAGTGATTCCGGATCATTTGGATCAAAATAGCAGGCTGCATCCGCCCCAACCTCGGAAAGAGAACTGGAATTACTTAATAGTGCAGGGCAACCACATGAAAATGCCTCCAGAATGGGAAGTCCAAAGCCTTCGTAAAGAGAGGGAAATATAAACACCCGTGCGTTTTCATACAAATGCTTCATAAGGAGATCATTTGTTTTGACAAAACGCACTTTTGAAAAGATATTCAATTCATTGAGAATTTTCAGTTCAGGTTGAGTAAATGGCCCTCCTCCTGCACAGTAGACACGCAGGTTCTCATCTTTCTTTAGCAGTTTTGCTACGGATTTAATAAAAAATATAAAGTTTTTATAACCAGTCCGATTCCCTACAAATAAGATATAGGGTTTCTCAAGTACTGGATGCTCAAAATTGTTTTCGATTTGGTGTAATTGACCCAGATATTCAAAGGGGTTTCCAAGATACACCACAGAGATTCTATCTGGCTCGACATTTGTAAATTTTATTATATCGCTTTTCGTGCTCTCTGAAATCGCAATGATTGCTTCAGCCTGTTCAATCAATTCCTTTTTTTGTATTTTTGTGGGATCATTGGGAGGGAAGTAATCAGGATATAACTCGTGGATCATATCATAAACAGTTAGTACGAATGGTTTTTGCTGAAGGTACTTCAAGAAATACGGGTCATAATACGTCGGATGGAACACATCAAGATCCTGTTTCTTTAACAAACGCACTGACTCTCTTCGATTAATACACAGGCGGTTTAATACAC
>DUOU01000058.1 GCA_012838685.1 Bacteroidota bacterium
CATCAAAGAGGGTAGAAAAGCAAAGAACGATTTCGAAATTTCAGCTAAATTGACGGAGATAATGCTTCTTGGCAATATCGCTGTCTTTGCCCAGTCAATAAATGACTCTCTTGAGTATGACGCTGAAAATATGAGATTTACGAATGTTCCGGAGGCAAATGATTTCTTACACTATGAATACCGGAAAGGTTGGGAGCAATATCTTGAAGTATAAACATTTTTAATTTTTTTATAGGAGGCCGTTTCAAAAAAGAGACGGCCTTTTTTTGTCTTTAACCCCATACCTAAAAAATATGGTTACTTTTGTCGTTACAATTACCATTTAAAAATAAACTTTGAGCCATGTACCCACACAAATATTTATTTGACTTTACAAAAGCTGTTTTTGAAAAAATGGGCTGCGGCGAAGATGACGCCAACATTATAGCCGATGTCTTTATAGCGGCTGAGCTGAGAGGACATGCGTCCCACGGCATGATAAGGATAAAAGATTACTACCAGCTCTGGAAGGCGGGAAGAATAAACGTAAATCCTGATGTCAGAATAATCCATGAATCGCCCAGCACAGCGGTTGTTGATGGCGATGGCGCGGTTGGAATGGTCGCCGCTAACAGATCGATGGATATTGCCATTGAAAAAGCCAAGACAGCCGGTACCGGTTGGGTAGCCACAAGAGGTTCCAACCATTTCGGCATAGCGGGATATTATGCGATGAAAGCCCTAAAACATGATATGATAGGTATTTGTCTTACCAATGCCAATCCGCTGGTGGCGCCGACAAATTCAATCAGTCGAATGATGGGAACAAACCCAATTGCCGTGGCCATCCCCGCTTTCAACAACCCTCCTTTTGTGGCCGATTTCGCCACAACACCGATTGCCAGGGGCAAACTGGCGGTTGCTGAA
Source organism: Bacteroidota bacterium (assembly GCA_012838685.1). Lineage (GTDB taxonomy): Bacteria > Bacteroidota > Bacteroidia > Bacteroidales > VadinHA17 > LD21. Next base: position 907 of record DUOU01000058.1, read on the forward strand.
AAAAAGGGAGAGAAAGTACCTTATGGTCTTGTCCAGGACAACACCGGCAAACCTTCGGACCGACCCGAAATTTTGAAAGAGGGCGGATCGATGCTGACCCTTGGCGGGGACAATCTGCACGGAAACCATAAAGGATACTGTTTGTCGGCTATCGTGGATATATTTTCAGCGGTACTGGGTGGAGCCAATTTTGGTCCCTTTGTACCGCCAAGCGTGGCCTATCTACCACTGCTCAACGAAAAAACGGGTGAAGGAACAGGCCATTTTTTCGGAACCATGCGAATAGATGCCTTCCAACCTGCCGATGGATTCAAAAAAATGATGGACAAATGGATAGATACCTTTCGCGCCTCCAAACCAGCCGAAGGTTATGATAAAGTATTGATCCCGGGCGACCCGGAAAGAGAAAAGGAAAAATTACTGGTAAAAGAGGGAATAACCATTGTGTCGGCGATCAAAGAAGATTTGAAAGTCATCGCGAAAGATTTGGGCATAAATTTTGAATGATCCGCGGATACAATTGGCGATATTATAAATACAGCTTTATTTAAAAAAATTCATCATAGAAAAATAGTCGAAACCCAAATAACAATATTATAAGACCAATAGGCAAATAATCCTTCAGCTTTGTCCCAAGTATTGAAACCATCAGCATTTTATCCTGTTTTTTGCTGATAATCTTGTAAAATATAATCAGGCGTTGCGCCAAATCTTAGGAATCGCTCTCAAAACAACTTCCTGAACGCTGAATTGTTACTGGACCGTACCAGTTCTAGCAACGCCTCACCTTCCTTGAACGTTCTTCCATAACCAGGCGAAATCAACGTAAAAATAATTTTATTAAAATAGTGTTAAAATGTATTAAAAAATATGTATTATTGTGCATTTAATGTTAAAAAAATATAAAATCAATAAAAAAAGTAGCATAGAAAAATTGGTTCAAACTACCGAATAGAAACAACTCATGGAATCAGGAACAATAGAATAACAAATAGATAATATAATAAATCTACCTAAATTAAAAATCTATATGCCTATGAAAAAACAAATGAACCTAACCACAAAAACATGCTGATATGATGGTCACAACATCAAATCCACATGAAAGACCAACTTTTTATTAATCTAAAAAAACCTTAAAGAAGTATGAATAAAATTTTAAAGTTCGTAAGAATTATGAAGATATCGTGCTTATTGTTTTTTTCTACGATATACATAGTTTTCGCTACCGGTTCATACGTTCAAACCGTAGCGGACAACGAATCCAATTTGGTATCCCAACAACAGTTGACCGTTACCGGTACAGTCATCGATGAAGCCGGAGAACCTATACCGGGCGTAACTGTCGCCGTAGCCGAGACAACTATTGGTGTCCTGACTTCAATTAACGGCACATACACTATCAATGTTCCCAGTAATACATCAGTATTAAGATTTTCCTTTGTGGGATACAATACCCATGAAATAACCGTCGGCAACCAAAGAGTGATAAACATCACACTGGCCGAAGAGAGCCAATTGCTTGATGAGGTTGTTGTTGTCGGTTACGGTGTCGCGAAAAAAGAATCTCTTACCAGTGCTATATCGGTAATCAAGAGTGAAGATATAGTATCAACAAAACAAGTTGACGTAATGGCCACGCTGCAGGGAAAAATCCCGGGGTTACTTATTACCCAAAAATCCAGCACACCGGGAGCTTTCGACAATCAGGTTTCCCTGCGAGGATATGGCGACCCCATTGTGGTAGTTGATGGCGTTGTTAGAACCGCTACAGCCAAAGACTCACAATGGAATTATGACAGGACCTCGGGTTCAATATATTTGGCGCAAATGAACCCTGATGATATTGAAAGTATTACTGTACTAAAAGATGCTTCCGCATCAATCTATGGTTTAGGTGCTGGAAATGGTGTTATCCTTGTGACCACTAAAAAGGGAAATATCAGTAAACCAACCATAACCTATTCAACCAATCTTATGTATGGAAAACCCACGGGTTGGCCCGAAAGTGTTGATATAGTAACCTATCTGAGGTTGAAGAATGAGATGGCCGCCAACTCTAAAAGAGCCCAAAAATATACGGAAGAATTTATACAACACTACATTGATGGAGATGAAGGGTATGTTGACACTGACTGGTTCAGGGAGGTGTATAAAAACAGTTCATTCTCACATAATCACAACTTATCTCTTAGAGGGGGAAACGAGCAAACTCAGTATTACCTGAGCGGAAACTACACTGATGATGGCAGTCTGTTCGTTGCGGACAGTTACCGTAATCAACGTTATTCTTTCAGAGCGAACGTGACCACCAATATAACAAAAAATCTGACCGCGACGTTCCAGGCAAACATCTATCACATGATAGACAACAAGTTTGATGGAAACTTTACCGGCATGAAGTTCTATTATGTCGCGTTGGCGGATCGTACGGTAGCTCCCAGGGTTCTTGGCGATCCTCTCCACTAGACCTATATGGCAGATTCCGAGGGACGAAATCCTGTTGCGATGTCAAATGACGAAAACAACTATTCAAGATCATCGACAAACACCTTCAACAATAACCTCGACATCACTTACAACGCTCCGTTCCTTTCCGGTTTGAGGATCACCGCTTCAGGTGCGTTTGACCATACAAACAACCAAAACAACACTCTTACGAAAAACTTTCCAATGTATAACTATTGGACCAATGAACTTGCCGGATATAATGTTGACAGAAACAGGTACTCTGAAAGTTGGAGTAAAAGCATACGACTCTATGGCCGCACCCAGGCATTGTACTCAAAATCAATCGAAAGTCACAATATGACTGCCATGATTGGAGCTGAGGTCACAAAAAACAAAGGTCAAAACATATCCGCGAGAAGAGATTTCGGTGATTTCTTTACACATGCTACTATTAATTCAGGGGATGCGTCAACAGCTACCAATAGCGGTAGTCGTTCTGATATCGCCACAGCAGGTTACATCGGTCGTGTCACATATGATTATGCCGGAAAGTATCTTATTGAGTTAATGGGGCGTTATGATGGAACATATGTTTACGCTCCCGGAAAACGTTGGGGATTTTTCCCGTCATATTCTTTGGGTTATCGCATCTCAGAAGAGAAATTTATCAAAGACAATCTGCCTTGGTTAAATAATCTGAAACTCCGTTGGTCTGACGGATATACCGGAAGTGTCCAGGGTAGCGCATACGCTTACTTACTGGCATATTCATCGAGCGGCAACTATGTGTTCAACGATGGAGGACAGATTCAGGGATTTTATAACAACTCTGTCGCTCAGACTCTTCTTTCCTGGGCTGACATCAGAATGATGGACTTCGGTGTTGACTGGGATTTTTTCAGGAGTAAGTTTGGCGGTTCGTTTGATATCTTTAAAAGAGTTACTTCAGGGATATCGGGGAAAAGCTCAGAATCTATTCCCGATTTTTACGGGGTGTCTCTGCCGAATATGAACCTGAACGAATCCGAAAACGTGGGATTGGATGTATCTTTGACTCATAGGAACACTATTGGAAAATTCAATTATAACGTGGTGTTCTCCGGTACATATGCCCGTTATAGAACAACCTATCTAGAATCAGAAAAAACAAAAGTCTATACTTCATCCATGAACTACTATACAGGCCATACCGAGGGCAGGTGGAGCGATGCCAGATCACTGGGCACCTATAAATGGTCAGGCGGGCAATTCTCGGGTTGGGAGGAGATCAACGCCTCCCCGATATGCTACGACAACAGGACAGCCCAGCAACAGATGCTACCCGGAATGTATAAGATAGATGATCGTAACGGAGACGGAATAATTACCTCAAGTGACTATTATTATACCTGGAGTGAGTCCAACCCTCCATTGCAAATGGGCTTGATGATTTCAGCCAATTGGAAAAATTTTGACTTAAGCATGAACTTCACTGGTGCCGCATTGGTAAACAAGCAAATAATGTTATCAGGTCCCCACGGATATGGTTTTTTCAATAATGTTAACGAGCTTTATCTTGATCGCTGGCACCTGGCGGATGGTTACACCGATCCCTACGATCCAACCGCGGAGTGGATCCCCGGTTATTGGCCCGCACTCGCGGTCAGTGGTTCGGCATTCAACAGTTACTCTCATGCCACATATGGCAGCAATCAACCTTACACTGTCGTAAATGGATCTTTCATAAGGCTTAAGGGTCTTAACTTGGGTTATTCCTTGCCTAAAAATATAGTTTCCAAGGTTGGAATGTCGTCTGCCCGTATCGTACTCAGCGGCACAAACCTGCTTACTGTTTGCAACGAATTGCTCAAGCCTTATGACCCCGAAGGCAGGGGAGGTGAATGGATAGGTGGTTATCCTGTAATAAAAAACTATACCCTTGGTATCAATGTTAACTTCTAATTACGATGGATATGAAAAATAATATATTTTACGCGATTTTGTTTTGCTTGTCATTCGGACTTTTCTCGTGCGAGACCACGTTCGATAATCTTGAAGGAGATTTATCCAGAATGACCGGCGAGGATATGGTATCTACATCGGCAGGAATCGAAAGGCTTCTTTCTTATCTCTACCAACAGATACCTATGACTACCTGGGCATCAAGTGACAAAAGCACCCTTGATGCGACCGACAATTTCACGGCGTCATACGGTGGCCGGCCCACAAGTTTCTGGTCTTATAGCGTTATCAGGAGCATAAACAACTTTATTATTCAGATAGGAGAGGCAAAAGATAAGAATATCATTTCGGAATCTGAATATCAAACCGCTTTGGGCGAAGCTCTCTTTATCAGAGCATACTGCTATTTCGCATCGGTAAGGTCTTACGGTGGAATTCCCATTGTAGGCGAATCACTTGACGACAAATATGATGGTGCCGGCAATGAAGGGCTATACATACCCCGAAGCACTGAAAAGGAGAGTTGGGATTTTGTGTTGAGTGAACTGGACAGAGCTATTGCCGCCTTACCTGAAACAAATACAGGAGGCAGGTACAGAGCGGACAAATGGGCCGCTCTGGGGCTAAAATCAAGGGTTGCCCTTTATGCGGCTTCGGTCAGTAAATATTGGAACAATGCTCCAATTGAATCTTCCTATACAGCCGTATCAAAGCAACTTACCTATATGGATCCTTCATATGCCAATGGATATTATGATCAGTGTATTGACGCATGCGAACAGATAATTAGTTCGGGGAGATTCTCTCTCTACATGCCAATGCCCGCTAGTGTGGCCGAAGCAACACACAATTATCATGAGCTCTTTATGAGCAGACAGGATTGTGAGTGGCTTTTTGGAAGAAGTTATAACAACGGGGTGGCGACCAGTTCAAACGGTTTCGATGCCAATAATTCTCCAACCCAGAGTCACCCATCTGGTTACTGGCAATGGGGAAGAACCTCTATTACGCTTGACATGGTTGATGCGTACGACAATTACGATGTGGCTTTTGGTGGTGTTGATGGAACTATCAACACACGTGTTGATGGCGATGAAACCTTCTATGTTGCCCAACCAAAAGTCAACTTCAATCCGTCTATTGACTACATTAAGTATGATTCCCCGGATGCTCCATTCGTAAATAAAGATGCCCGGTTCCAAGCTTCGGTAATCTATCCTGATTGCCAGTTCCGCGGTATTACGATAAAAATTCAAGGCGGTATTATTCCCCCAGCAGGGGATCCTACGTTCTATGTAAATGTTTCCCATACACTTAACGGAATTACCTATTGGACTTTTGGTGCCGAATTGACAACCGATTGTTCCGGATTTTTCAAAATGGACGACCTTCCCCAGTCGAACTGGTACAGTACCGGCTTTGGCATACGTAAATATCTTGATGAGAGCAAGCCTATCGACTATAGCCAGAATCCTTGGTATGACATCCGCTTTACCGAAATACTTTTGAACTATTGCGAAGCACAGGTTGAAAAGAACGGAACCAACGCCGGATTGTCCAAAACCTATTTAAACCAGATTCGCAGGAGAGCCTATTTCCTGGATGAGCGGGAAGCAACATTGGAAAACATTCTCAAAGAACGCAGAATTGAGCTGGCGTTTGAGGATGACAGGCAACAAACGTTGCACCGTCGCAGGGAATTTGTCGCAGCAGGCGTGAGAAAACATGCTCTTGTCCCTGTCGTAGACCTGAGGGGTTCCGAGGCAAAGTGGATATTCGTACGCGCTAACAACTATCCTTACGATACGGACAAAACAACCGGTTTGACATATCTTCCAATTGAATATTATGGAGGCATTCCAAATTATGTTGTTAATAAAATAGATCCTAATCCTATTCAAGAATAACATTTAATATGTAATTATTATGAAAAAATTATTATATATAATACCATGCATGGTGATAATGTTAACATCATGCGATTGGTTTGTGCTTGACAATCAAAGTGACTATGACGCCTCAATCTACGGATCCATATTCGATTCCGGTACCGGTGCGCTTGTTCCCAATGAGTTGCCAACAAACTACAGCTCCATTACCGTTTATGAGTTGGGTTGGGATGCAGAGGTGGCGCAAAGCTGGAACATGAAACCTAATGGGACATATAGAAATAATCTCATTTTTTCCGGAGATTACAAATTCTATCCGGTTTTATCAAACTATTACCCTGAAGAACAAAATTTCACTGTCGTACCGGGGGAAAATAAGATAGATTTTACCGTAACTCCCTATGCGCGGATTGTTAATCCGGAATTTTCTTACGACGCCGCAAATGAGAGAATTGTTGCCACTTTCTCTGTTGAACATGGCGATCCAACAAGAACTTCGCGTATTGATACCAGATTATGTGTTTTTCCGGACAGATTTGTTGGCCAACAATTTAATTCATGCAAAAATGTGCCAGGATCTGCCGCCAATAATGTTGTTGCGGACGGAACTACCAGAATTACTGTATATGTGGACACCAATTCACCCCTTGCTGAAAATGACCAGTTCAAATATAC
>DUOU01000059.1 GCA_012838685.1 Bacteroidota bacterium
ACAAACAACGCTGTCATGTCACCTCCCTCGGACGCTATAATATTGTTCGATGGAAAAGATCTTTCAGAATGGGTCTCCGCGAGAAGGGGCGGTGAAGCCGGATGGGACGTACACGATGGAGTGATGACCGTAAACAAGCAGAAAGGCGATATAATGACCAAAAGGAGTTTCAAAGACTACCAGTTACATATCGAATGGATGATTCCCGAAAATATAACGGGAGAGGGACAAGGCAGGGGAAACAGTGGTGTCTATATGCAGAACAAATATGAAATACAGATACTTGACAGTTATAATAGCGAAACATATGTCAACGGTCAGGCAGGCAGTATCTACAAACAGTCACCTCCCCTGGTAAACTCCATGAGAAAACCGGGCGAATGGAACGTATATGATATCATCTACAAAGCTCCCACGTTTACCAAAGAGGGAAAATACCGTACATACCCAACAGTGACGGTCATACATAATGGGGTGGTAGTCCAGAACAACGCCACAATTATAGGGACAACCGAATATATTGGCTTCCCTAAAGTGGCGCCGCATGGTGACGGACCTATACTGCTTCAATCGCATGGTGACCCAAGTGAACCCATCAGTTTCAGAAATATCTGGATCAGGGAATTATAAGCCAGTGACCGTTCCTTGTCGACATTTTAACCCATTTATTATTGTTGGGATCAAAATATTCGCGAACGACAGAGAATTTCCGGACAAGCTTTAGGAACACATATTTAAAATGCTTTTGAAGAAGTATGGCAACTGAAACTTAAAATTGAATAATCGGTTATATAGATACCCGTGAAAAAGGTAATTATTGTCGGAGCCACATCCGGTATAGGCAGGGAATTGGCCAGAGTTTTTGTCGCGAAGGGATACCAGGTAGGGGTCGCGGGCCGACGATCCGAACTTCTTGCTGAAATAAAAGAGGAGAATCCCAAACAATATTTCACCAAACAAATAGATGTAAGCGATACCGAAGCGTTGCCTCTCCTGCTGAATTCACTGGCGCGCGATTTGGGAGGGATGGATATACTGATCAACTGCGCCGGTGTTGGCAAAAAAAACGAAGAGCTGGATTTCGCTATCGACAAAATGATCGTTGAAACAAATGTTGTTGGTTTTACCGCTGTAATCGATTGGGCCTACAACTATCTCATCAATAAGTGCGGTGGTCAAATTGTAAATATCTCCTCGGTATCCGGGATTCGCGGCCATAGGTTCGGATCGTTCTCATACAGTGCCTCAAAATCATACCAGATGAGGTATCTTGAAGGATTGCGCCATAAACTGGTAAAAGCCAATATCCCGATATATGTTACCGACATCCGTCCCGGATTTGTAGATACGGATATGATACCAAAAAACAGATATTTTTGGGTAATCTCTGCCAACAAGGCTGCCAGACTGATTTTCAAGTCGATAACAAGAAAACGCAATGTCGCTTACATTACGAAACGCTGGATAATTATAGTGGCGATAATCAAAATTTTTCCCGGGGCTATCCTGAACAGAATTTAACAACGAACTCGCTTATCTGTTGCCAATAGACAAACGAAAAGTATATATATTCGCGATGAATATCTATTATGGTCTCAATTCAGGATTTAACGGTATCTTTTGGAAGTTTCGACCTTCTATCCGGCATTTCGTTCCTTATCAACGAGCAGGATCGTATCGGGCTGACAGGGAAAAACGGTGCGGGCAAATCTACCTTGATGAAGATCATAGCAGGAAAACAATCTCCAACATCCGGTTCCGTGGAGATGCCCAGGGAGATCACTATAGGATATCTCCCTCAGAATATGGCCGTAAGCGACCATACCAGCATCATGAAAGAGGTTCTTTCAGCCTTCGACGAGATAATCGAGCTTGCCTTGGAGATTGAAAAATGTACTTCAGAGATAGCCTCAAGAACAGATTATGAATCAAAAGAATATCTGGAATTATGTGACCATTTGGCCATTACCGGAGAACGGCACAGGATTCTCGGGGGATCCAATTATCAGGCGGAGATAGAGAAAACATTGTTGGGATTGGGATTTGACCGGGAAGAGTTCAACCGGCCAACAAGGGAGTTGAGCGGTGGTTGGCGCATGCGAGTGGAATTGGCCAAGATACTGCTCAAAAAACCGACACTTCTTTTGCTTGACGAGCCTACCAACCACCTCGATATAGAGTCGATCCAATGGCTTGAATCTTTCCTGACGGCATATCAGGGGGCTGTTTTGTTGGTGTCGCATGACAGGGCCTTTCTGGATAACGTAACCAACCGAACAATTGAAATATCGCTTGGGAAGATATACGACTACAAGGCATCCTGGAGCAGGTATATAGAGTTGCGCGATGAACGCAGGGAACAACAGATAGCCGCTTTCAGAAACCAACAAAAAATGATAGAAGATACCGAGAAGTTCATTGAGAGGTTCAGGTACAAACCAACAAAATCAGTCCAGGTACAGTCAAGGATCAAACAGCTCAACAAACTGGAGCGGTTGGAGGTGGACAAAGAGGATTTCTCGGCTATAAACCTCCGCTTCCCACCAGCACCGCGTTCAGGAACAAACGTCGTTGAAATTATCGGATTGTCAAAAAGCTACGACTCGAAAAAAATTCTGTCGAACATAAACCTCAAAATAGTCAGAGGAGAAAAAGTGGCCTTTGTCGGTAGAAATGGGGAAGGAAAGACAACCCTGGCAAAAATAATACTCGGGATACTTGACCATGAGAAGGGGGATGTTAAAATTGGTCATAACGTGAAGATGGGTTACTTCGCGCAGAACCAGGAAGAGCTGCTCGACGAAAACAAAACTGTCTTTGATACCGTTGACGAGATCGCCAAGGGAGAGATAAGGACCAAACTAAGGGATATACTGGGCGCCTTCCTCTTCAGTGGCGAGGATGTGGAGAAAAAGGTAAAAGTCCTTTCGGGTGGGGAGCGATCCCGGTTATCTCTTGTCAAATTACTGCTCGAACCTTATAACCTGCTTGTACTGGATGAACCTACAAACCACCTCGACATGAGGTCGAAAGATATCCTGAAGCAGGCATTATCGAATTTTGACGGTACAGTGATAGTGGTCTCGCACGACAGGGATTTTATGGACGGAATTGTCGATAAAGTGTATGAATTCCGGGACCATAAGGTCAAAGAACATCTCGGAGGGATATACGATTTCCTGAGAAACAAGAATTTGGTTAATCTGCGGGATATTGAGAGAAAAGATACCGTAACAAAAAAAAGCGACAACAAAACCGATACCAGCAACAAACAAAAATATCTGGAAAAAAAGGAGTATGACCGTACCCTCAGAAAACTTCAACGTCTGGCCGAAGAGTCGGAGAAGGAGATTGAAAAGCTGGAAAACCAGGTTAAGGAAACGGAAGAGATGTTGAACAGTGAGAACCTGTCGCCTGAAAGGGCAAATGAACTTTTCATAATGCATGGCAAATTAAAGAAAAAGGTGGACATAGAAATGGAAAAATGGGCAAAATACCTGCACGACAGCGAAATGTTCATCCAAGAAAACAGTTGAATATGGAAAAAATAGAAAAATACTCTAAAAATTACAAGGTACACGTTTATGAAACGGGTCCCAACGCAAAGGCAACCATTGCCTCACTCTTCGATTATATGCAGGACATAGCATCCGACCATGCGGAGATAATCGGATTTGGCAGGGATGATATGCTCAAGAACAAACAGTTCTGGGTTCTGTCGAGGATGTACGCAGAGATTGAGGAACTCCCGGAATGGAGAGACGAAATAATAGTCACAACATGGCCATCGGGACTTGATAAAATTTTTCTTACACGTAATTTCTGTCTAACAAGACCGGATGGCAGACCGATAGCAAACGCCACATCGTCGTGGTTGGTTGTAGATAGCGACACTAGGCGCCTTTTACGTTCAGATCACATAACAAACTTTGAAAAACTGGCGTTCCAGGAGAGAACATCGCCCATAAGATTGGCCGACAAACTGGAATGGGATCCGGTAAACTTTGAAGTTAAATCGAGGTTTTTTATCGGGTTAAACGACCTTGACGTCAATCTCCATACCAACAACGTCAACTACCTTAAATGGGTAAGCAACACTTATGATATGGAGTATGCGCGAAAAATGAGGCCAAAATCGGTTGAAATCAATTATCTTGCGGAGTCGATGTTCGGGAACAAGGTTGAGGTCAGAAATGGAAAAGATGATGACAGCGCCATCCTGCACTCTGTGTTCAAAACAGATGAAAACAGGGAGATTTGCAGGGTCAGGATAGTATGGACAGACGACAATAATTAAATGCTTTTTCAGTTTTTCTCTCTGTATGGACAGAAATTTTGGCATCAGGCTTAAAATATTGCTGATAACTTCGGTACTCTTATCGGTTACGCTTTCCTCCTGCCATAACAGCAGAACATCGAGAATCATAGCCGACCCAAATAATCTATCCTATCTCTACAACCCATCGAAAAACGCTATTAACCCAAGATTCAAGGTGACCACCTATTCCGATAACAACGCTCTTCTGATGGTCAAGCTTTTTTCCGGGGAGATGCTTTTTTCCCAGGCAAACGAGTCGGGCATACCCCAATCCCTGATCGAAATATCCACAAAACTTTACCAAACCACCAGTGGGATGGTTTTGGTGGACACCAGCTATTCGGATCTTAGGGTAAATATCAACGACCAGTTATCGGAATACATTTTTGAAATACCCCTTTCTACCGAGGCAAAAAACAGATATGTCGTCGAGATCAGGCTACTGGACAAGCTCAAACAGGCAACACACCACTCGTACATATATTTTGACACACAATCACCCTACAACAGCTATAATTTCACCCTAAGGGGTTATCTCGACAATAATGATATTTTTGTGCCTATATTGAAAAAAGATGAATATTTTAGTCTGAGTTACGAGAGAACGCGCCCCGATTCGCTCTTTGTTTACTATTATGCCCCTTTTGAAACCGTGCCCGATCCTCCCTCTTTGGTCGTTCCCCAAAAAATTGTGGATTATGACCCCCAACAGTTGATACCACTGCCCTATTCCGATACTCTGGCGCTTATGTTACCGGCAAAGGGAATATACAAAATCACTTTGGGGAGAGATATCGAAGAGGGCTTCTCCATCTTCAACCTGGGAACGGAGTTTCCTCTGTTGGAAAGCGCGGAAACAATGATAGGGCCACTGGCCTACCTGGCTTCAGAGTCGGAACTCAACTCACTTTACCGCGCCCAAAACCAGAAACTGGCACTTGACAATTTCTGGCTCTCATGTGGCGGGAATATCGAAAAGGCGAGGGAATTGATCAGGATATACTATAACAGGGTTCTTTACGCCAACTACTACTTTACTTCGTTCACTGATGGATGGAGAACGGAAAGGGGGATGATATACGTTATGTACGGACCTCCCGACATCCTTTACAAAACCAATGATGGGGAGAGTTGGGGCTACATCAAGCCGGTGGTTAAGAGCCGATGGGGAAATACTATTCGGGTTAAAGAGGACTATATATACTTTAACTTCAGAAAAAGAGAGAATCTGTTCAGCGACAATGATTATCTCCTGAGTCGGAGCGAAACCCTCGTAACCTACTGGGACCAGGCTGTGGCAAGCTGGCGTAAAGGTATCGTGTTCAGACTTGACAATCCAACTGAATTTTAGAAACTATGCCATTCCCGCACCAACAGATATATATATGCTAAAAGAAAGTGACTTTATTTTTGGAATCAGACCGGTAATAGAGGCGATAAAAGCCGGTAAGCAGATAGACAGGCTTCTTGTGAAACAGGGTCTCCAGGGCCCTCTCTACCGGGAACTGATGACAGTGGTCAGAGAAAACAATATCTCTTACCAGACGGTCCCACTGGAGAGGATAGAAATTGTCACCCGCAAAAATC
>DUOU01000060.1 GCA_012838685.1 Bacteroidota bacterium
CCTCTCAGCGAGTAGAGCAGTTCATTGTCGTAGTACTCCTCAAGGTTCCGAATAATGGGAATCGATGCTCCCGCCGAGGCTTCGTACAGGAATGACACGTTGTATCTCTTCTGCATCTCTACCAGCTCCCTGAAGTGGGTAGCTATCATCAGTTTGTTGGCCGAGACGACATTCTTGCCGTTTTTCATCGCCGTGGCCACAATGTCGAACGCATCGTTGGCGTCGTTTATAAGTTCAACAATCAGGTTTATAGACGGATCGTCCAGGATCTCATATTTGTCGTATGTAAAAGATGACATTGGCAATCTGCGCGGCTTACCCGGATTTTTTACGCAAATCTTCACTATGTCGGCCTTAAAGCCCTTACTGCTGTTCAGCACGTCGTGCAGTCCCTGGCCTACGCATCCGTAACCGAAAAGTCCTATTTTTAGATTATCTCTTGTCATATTTCATAAATTTTGTTTGGTAAATGGTACGGAAATGGCCCGCCGGGTATGGGTGATGATCCGGCTATTGATATTAGCGATCAATAAGTTCATGGCAGGATCATCGGCAATACATGCGCATAGGCATGGTAGCCGGATAGAATGATATAAAACGTTGTTCAACCATGATCACAAAATTACGCATCATTCGGAGAAATACAAACAAATTTATGGCTGACAGTTTGTTTTCTCCAAATTCTTTTATATTTGTTGCACAATAAACTAAAAACCTATTGGTATGAAGTATGTATGCACCATATGCGGGTGGGTATATGACCCGGAGATAGGCGATCCGGACGGTGGAATAGCCCCCGGTACCGCTTTTGAAGATATTCCGGATTCATGGGTATGCCCGGAATGCGGCGTTTCAAAAGAGGAATTTGAAGCGATGTAGCGTTTACTGTATCGCTTTGACGAGTTCTATTATTATCACGCCGTTACCGCCCTGCATACCGTAGATGGCCGAGGTACCGTCTTTTATTATATCCAGGCTCTCTACCATGCAGGGATCGATATTGGAAATACTGTTGACTATCTGGCCGTTGACCACGTAGATGGCGCAACTGTTGTGGTTAAAGCTCGTGGCTCCGCGTACCACCACGCAGCCGTCACTTACCTGGACGTTGGAGAAACGACCCTTGATAGCGTCGTATATCGACGTATAACTGCAGAAAACGTTGCGATCCGACATCTGCACCGCCGCATTGAGCTTCCCGGCATCGGTTACATAACCGTAACCGATAGCGTATTCCCTGTTTTCCTCGGTGTTGATGAAGGTGAGTTCCATCTCAACGTAATTATCCTTTTTGCCAATTTTGGCCTTCTCATGCTTAAAGACCTTTCCGTTGAAATTGAGTACATCCTTCTCTTCGCACACTATGGCGAAGTTTCCGAGTGAATCGGTCAACACGGCCGCACCGCTTTTTTTCGCGGCCACCTCAAGGTTTGCCACCGGCAGGTCGTTCAGGGTATAAACAACTCCATGGACCATCTTTGTCTGTGCCCGGCAGGGCAAGGCGACTACCATCGACAGGACGAATAGGCAGTACAGCATTTTCTTCATTTCTCCGATTTTTGATCAGGTTGTGAAGTTAGTAAAGCCCAACTAATTATCAAATAGTTATTCTTAATTTGTTTTTGTGATGAACACTAATTATGGCTTGCTGCCCAGAGTTTTTCAGCTTTGGGAGCCCAACGGTCCGCATAGGGCTTACACTTAGCATATAAATCATCAATGTTTTCAGGAGACTGCATATCGGTTGAATGAGCACCGGAACTCTTGACCATGTTGCGTAAACACTCCGGATTTTCCAACATCGGACAGGGACGGAGCAAATTGTCGTTAAAAGGTTGCCCTTCTTTATAAGCCATAAATAAGGGTCGTTTCAAAGCTTCCAGAAGTGTATGGGTCCTAATATTGGAATCTGCGTAGTGAATAAAAGCACAAGGTTCAATATCACCATTGGCGTTAATATGTAGATAACTGCGACCACCTGCAATACAACCATTAACATATTCACCGTCATTTTGGAAATCGATTGTAAAGATAGGTTTGGTTTTTCTATATTCTCTTATTTTGCGGTACATGACCTCACGTTGTTCAGGTAAGGGCAATAGTTCGGGAACAGCCGTATTGCCAACAGGCAGATAGTGAAAGAACCACGCAAATTTTGCCCCTGACTCGACTAACATATCGATATATTCTTCCGAGCTGAGAGAATCGATATTTTTGGAAGTATAGCAACAGGATGCACCAAACGGCAGTTTTTTATCTTTCAGAATACGCATGGCATTCTTAACTTTTTGGTAAGTCCCTTCACCTCGACGATAATCGGTCGCTTCCTCAAATCCTTCAATACTGATAGCAGGTATAAAGTTCTTGACACGCAACATCTCGTCAGCAAATTTCTCATCTATCAAAGTTCCATTGGTGAAAGCCAGAAACATGCAGTCAGGATGGGCTTCACACAAACGAATGATATCATCTTTACGAATCAACGGTCCACCGCCGGAGTAAATATACATATATGCGCTCAACTCGGTGCCCTGACGGATAATATCATCAAGAACCTCATATTCCAAATTCATTTTTTTACCGTAATCCGCCGCCCAACATCCCATACATTTTAAATTGCAGGCGGATGTAAGATCCATCAAAATAGCCCACGGGATATTACATCCATGCTCCTGTCTATATTTTACATGTTGGTTTAAAGCAGCCAAGGAAGCGTTAACAATAAAATTCTCGAAGAAAACTTTGAAAACATCACGATCTATGTCGGTCCAAAGACTCTTGATCATTACGTTCCAGTTGTTATCCGGATCCTGAATAAAAGTACGGAAGGGTTTAATAAAACGTGCATTTTTACCCTCCTTGTCAAGCTTTTCAGCCCATCTTATGATTTTGGGCAAACCCTTTTCAGGGTCTTCATCAAGGTAGCCAAGAACTTGCTTCATAGCAAATGCTCGCATACTGTCTTTAAATGTTCTGCTCATTGTAGATATCTCCTTTCTCTTTTTAATACACTTGTTAATTTAAAAATTATTCAAAATCAGGTGATCAATAAATTTTCAAATATAAATTTCTATTATTCATCATCTTTCATCGAGTTGATTTTCAGCAATTTGAATAATTCAACAATAAAGATAGGCGCGAATGACAATCCTAACACTATCCACCAATGTATGCTGTCCATAGTTACTAATCCAAATGCTGTACGTATCGGGGGAACGAAGAGAACTAGTGCCATCATGGCAATGGAACCTAAAACAGCAAAAATTAATGGTTTATTCCAAAGAGGATTGAAAGAAAACGCCGACTTGCGACTCGAATGCAAATTGTTTACATGAAATAATTGAGAGAACGCAAGAACAGAAAATGCCATCGTTTGACCCAAAGGAATTCCGCCATGATTTTTCCCAACAAGGAAAGCAACGAGAGATAATAAACCGATCATAATACCTTGATAAACTATTCGCCAAACTACACCTTTGGTCATAAACCCTTGCTTTGGATCGCGAGGTTTACGTTTCATAATGTCTTTTTCTGCGGGGTCAACACTAAGAGCTAATGCGGGCATACTGTCAGTTACAAGATTTACCCAAAGAATATGAATAGGGATAAGAGGTGCTCCTAAATTCGCCAGTGAAGTAATTAGCAGCAATACAATTTCTCCCACATTGCAGGACAATAAAAACTGAACAGCTTTAAGAATATCTGCATAAATTCGACGTCCTTCTTCTACCGCGGAAACGATAGTAGCAAAATTATCATCGGTCAAAATCATATCTGCGGCATCTTTTGCCACTTCTGTACCTACAATTCCCATTGCGGCACCAATATCAGCCTGTTTTAAGGCGGGAGCATCATTAACACCGTCACCTGTCATAGCCACAATATCATCATGTTTTTGCCAAGCTTTCACGATGCGTACCTTGTGTTCCGGCGCTACTCGAGCATAAACCGAAATATTTTTTACTCGCTCAAACAGTTCATCGTCACTCATTTTCTCAAGCTCAGTTCCGGTTATTGCCGCTTCATCTTCCATAATACCAATCTCTTTGGCAATGGCAACAGCTGTAGTTTTATGGTCACCGGTAATCATTACCGTTCGAATTCCGGCTGTTTTGCATTTTGCTACAGCTTCGATAACTTCAGGACGAGCCGGATCAATCATTCCAAGCAAACCGCAGAATGTTAAATCTTTTTCCAGGACATTTACACTTATATCAATCGGCTTTTTATCCAAATCTTTATAAGCTACCGCTAAAACCCTCAGAGCCGCGGAAGCCATTTCTTCATTTATTTGTAAAATATTTTTTTGATCATTTTCTGTGATAGCCCGTATTTTTCCATTATCTGAAATATAGGACGTTATGCTCAGAATCTCATCTAAACCACCTTTCACGTTTACAGCATAATGTGCATCTGAAACTTTATTCACAGTAGTCATTCGTTTTCTTTCAGAGTCAAAGGGAATTTCACCCACACGAATAAACTTACTTTCCAATTCATTTTTATTAATTCCAAATTTTAACCCTAAATCCAGCAAAGCGGTTTCTGTAGGGTCACCGGTTGTTTCAGGCACTCCATTTTCCATGTTTAGATGGGCATCCGAACAAAGAACCGCTGTTTGTATTAACTTCTCTTCCGAACCTGAAATTTCTGTTTTATCTTCCGTATCGTACGAAACTGTTTTACCGTTGGCATAAGCATGTAATACTGTCATCTTGTTTTGCGTAAGCGTACCAGTTTTATCTGAACATATTACGGTCGCTGCGCCAAGAGTTTCAACCGAAGGAAGCGTACGAATAATAGCATTCTTTTTAACCATTCGCTGTACACCGATAGAAAGTACAACGGTAGAAATAGCGGGATGTCCTTCGGGAATAGCCGCAACTGCCAAGCTTACAGCAGTCATAAACACGTCTAAAATATTATGTCCGTAAAAAACTCCTACTAAAAAAATAACCACACAGATAGCTAAAGCGGCATATCCCAGAATTTTTCCAAGTTGCTCGAGACGAATACTCATCGGAGTTTCGGTCGCTTTTGTATGTTGCAACATTTGAGCTATTTTACCGACTTCGGTATTCATTCCCGTAGCAACAACAACACCTTCACCTCTTCCGTAAGTAACCATTCCGGTCGTGAAAGCCATATTTGTTTGGTCACCAATACTTACATCCTCATTTAGAAGGGCTTCCGTCTGTTTTTCTACCGGAACCGACTCACCAGTCATCGAGGCTTCTTGAATTTTTAAATTTACCGCATTGATTATTCTAATATCTGCTGGAACAATGTCTCCTGTTTCAAGAATTAAAATATCGCCGGGTACAAGTTCTTTGCTGTTTACTTCAGTCACACCACCATTACGAACAACTTTGGCTAACGGTGAACTCATGTTTCGCAAAGCTTCAAGAGACGATTCTGCTTTTTTTTGCTGAATAGCACCAATTAAAGCATTTACTATCAAGATTGCTAAAATAACCCAAGTCTCAAGTAATCCTTCACCTTGAATAACACTTGTAATACCGGAAATAACCGCAGCAATAAGTAAAATGATAATCATAGCGCTCTTAAATTCTTCAAAGAACATCACGACAAATGATTTTTTCTTTTTACTTTTCAGCTCATTAAGTCCGTATTTTTGCTGACGACGAATTACCTCGTCAGTTGTTAATCCCTCTTTGGGATCAACATTGAAGAGATTCAATACTTCTGCTGTCCTTTTTTGAAAAGCATTCTGTATCATATAATGATTTTTTGAGTGATAAAAATCGATACAAATTACCTAATACAAACAAGAATCTCCTATCTTGAAATTCGCATAAACTTGCTTGAAATTCACTATTAACGCTGTTCTCTAAATAGGGAAGGTGATAAGTTGGTTTGCTTTTTGAAAAAACTGCTAAAGGATGATACTTCGGAGAAACCAAGCTTTTCTGAAATTTGACTGATGTTAAGGCTATAATCCTTTAACAACAATTTGGCACTGTCAGTAATTTTCTCATTGATAAAAACACCCGGTGACTTTCCTGTAGTCGTTTTAACCGCATGAATCAGATGTTTGGGCGAGACATTCAACTGATCCGCGAAGTAGGCAGTTTTATTGCTTATTTTTATGGGTTGGACAAGTAAATTTAGAAAAGCATCCGTAATCTCTTCATTCCTTGTTGAACGAATTTCGACTTTATTGCTTTTGAGAAAGATTTCGGCTACCTCACAAATAGCGGCCAATAACAAATTATGCAATGCTTCGAGTTGTAAATCAGAACCTTTGGCCTCTCTTTTTCTGTAAATCAATTTATAAATATCGATAAAATTTTTCTGCTCTTCTCTTGTAAGTTCAGCGAGTGTATAATGATTTTTGGAAACTTGTCGAAAAGGATCCACAAGTTGAGCGTTAATGATATGTTTTGACAGGAAATCACGTGCCACGAATATCAAAATACCGTTATATTGGCTTCTTGAACGGACAATATGCACAATGGAAGAAGGGTGAGTAATAAGCAAGGTAGAGGCTTTCACATTGTAATCTATTTCATTGATACTGACGTCAATATCTCCATCAGTGCAAAGCATAATACCCAAATAGTTTTGCATATCGGCCGTTGAGTTTTCAATTATCGGAAACGCGCCGTGGCAGAAAAAAAAATCTTTCTCCTGCCAATCATAGCCAAGTTGTATCAAAGCTTCTTGAAGTGTAAAATTTGTTTTTTGTGGGGTATTGGCCATTTTAAAAACATTGTGAAGGAATTAAACCCAAAAACAGTGGAGTATTTTGGCAATTCGGCAATGCTCGGCAACTCTAAGCTCAGTTACCAAACAACGCTGCCGAAAAAACCACAATTGGTATAGAAATGAATTAATGAATATTACCTCTAAAATTTCAGTTAATGAATAATTCGCGACCAATTCGTTTATAAAAAAGTTTCTTGATAGAGGGAAAAGTTGCATTGGTAAGTTGAATCTACGCTTAACAGCACAACACGTTTACTTTTATTTTATCCCGAAAACCGATTTTATCTTATCCACGTAATCCAGTTTTTCCCATGCGAAGAACTCCACCTCTTTGCTGTAAACATATCCTCCGTTTTTGCTTTTACGCAGGGGTTTGGCTCCCGGAACCTCGTAATACACCTCAACCTCTTTCTTTTCCGGGTCTCTTCCGAAATGGCCGTAAGAGGCTGTTTGGAGGAATATCGGGTTTTTGAGGCCGAATCTCTTGATAATGGAATATGGGCGCATATCGAACAATTCCTTTGTCTTTTTGGCAATGACACTGTCGCGCAACACCTTTCCGCTGTCATCCTTCACTTTGGCAGTACCGTATGTGTTTATGTAGAAGCCAACAGGCTCCGCGACGCCAATAGCGTAAGCCACCTGGACAAGGAGCTGGTCGGCCACACCGGCGGCTACAAGATTTTTTGCCACATGTCGGGCAGCATAAGCCGCTGAACGGTCAACCTTGGAAGAGTCTTTCCCCGAGAACGCTCCACCGCCGTGAGCACCGTGTCCGCCGTAGGTATCGACTATAATCTTTCTGCCGGTAAGTCCGGTATCTCCGTGAGGTCCGCCGATAACAAATTTTCCGGTGGGGTTGACCAGCAGTCGGGTATCTTCGTCGAACAATTTTTGGACCCTTTCCGGCAACTGCTCTATCACCCTTGGGAGCAGGTATTTTTTTATGTCGGCTTTGATCTTTTCCTGCATTTCTTTTTCAGCAGCCTCCCCGACCTCCTTGTCGTCGTTTGCCGGCATCACGAACTCGTCATGCTGGGTGCTGACAACAATGGTGTCGATTCGGATGGGGTTGTTGTTGTCGTCGTATTCCAGGGTCACCTGCGACTTTGAATCGGGACGCAGATAGGTCATCACCTTTCCTTCCCTGCGTATCTCCGCCAGTTCCCTGAGCAGACGGTGCGACAGTTCTATAGTCAACGGCATATAATTGTCCATCTCCCTGCAGGCGTACCCGAACATCATTCCCTGGTCGCCCGCGCCCTGATCCTCAGGTTTTTCGCGGACAACACCCTGGCGGATATCCGGTGACTGTTCGTGGATAGTCGACATCACTCCACAGGAGTCGCCATCAAACCTGTACTCGCCCTTGTTGTAGCCAATTTTACGGATAACGTTTCTGGCGGTCTCCTGGACATCCACGTAACCCGATGTTTTGACCTCTCCTCCGCAGATAGCCAGGCCGGTTGTCACGAAAGTCTCGCAAGCCACCTTTGATTCGGGATCCCAGCGCAGGAATTCATCCAGTAAAGCATCAGAAATCTGGTCGGCTACCTTATCCGGATGTCCCTCCGAAACCGACTCTGAAGTAAATAAATAACCCATGACAAATACTATCTAATAAATTAAACAAGTAGATGAGAAGATGGGGTTGATTGTAAAGAAAAACGAAACACTACAGTTTTAGCATTTTTTCATGTGGTTGCAATCAGCTCAAATCTTTCCACCAAAATTAACATCGCGAAGATACATATTAGAGCCGGATTACCCATACCCAAAAGTTGTTTTTTTTGACCTTTCCGCCCGGATCGCGGTATATCGGCGCATACCGGATTAAAATATGATCTCTACCCGTTATGGACAATAAAAGCGGGAGAGGGCGTGAACTCAGGTTACAACAGGTATCCAATACCAAATTTTACCCCCCATTCCGCAAGTCCATATTTTTCGCTTAAGAACAGATGTTTTCTACAAACAGGATTCAGGTAAAAGGTAAAGTTATTGTGCTTATGTCTTACCCCAACTCCAAATCCAATTCCTACTCCAATACCTGTATAATTTTCCGCGCCCGCATTTTGAAAATCCAGCATAATCCCTTCGTTTAAGAATAAAAGGTCTCCAAAATAATGATTTATAAAAATCGGGATCGAAGTCAGGTTAAGTTCTTCCACCACGTAAACACCGCTAATGGGACCTCCGGTGAAAGCGGGCGTAATTTCCAATTTTCCGGTTAAAAAGTCAACTCCGGTTTCAATACTCATTTTGTTATGGTTCTCTATGCCGGTAATGTATCTTAGGCTTAAGGAATAACCCAATTTCAGGGAACCGGAGCCC
>DUOU01000061.1 GCA_012838685.1 Bacteroidota bacterium
GTCCCTCCTTTGTTGTTTATGATAAAATGCAACTTTAAACCAAAGAACCATTCAATATTACATTGTCCTTTTGTGGTGAGTCCTTTTAAAACCTTATGGAAATGAGTCCTTTTGATGTGTAGGCCGGAATGGGATTGCGGGGTTAAAGATTTTTTACCCAAAGGCAAATATTATACCGAGTACAAACATACGTTTGATTTTTCTTGCGGTTTAAACAACAGTGGCACCCAAAACACAATCACTCTTAAAATAAATTTTGAAGTCCAATAATAATTAAGGAAAGCTTATGAAAAAATTGACCGCCATAACCCTTGCCTTCATCTTGATCCTCGCTTTCTGTAACTCATGCGGTCCAAAAGGGCCGGAAACAGCCGATCTCCCATATTTGATAGATATAGGGAACAATATTTCGAACATACAAAATATGTCTCTAAGCGGCGTGGGGCAACGGTTGGAATACATTCCCCTTGAAACGACCCCGGAAAGTTTGCTGGAAAGGGCGAGAACAATCAGGATGACGGAGTCATTTATATTTGTCAGCGATTACAACAAACTGGTAGAATTTGACAGGGAGGGAAAGTATATAAGGACAGTAGGCGGTCAGGGCAGAGGTCCGGGCGAGTATCTGGATCTAAACGATTTTTATCCTGACGAAACAAGAGGCGTCATTTACATATTGACCAATGAGTCGGATCTCCTGGTTTACGGTTTTGACGGGAAATTTATCGAGTCAGTAAGACTGCCGTTCGTTTCCATGCGTTTTTTGTTCAACCATCCCGACCGTTTTTTTTATTACTCCGCCAACATACCCGGCCAAACAACAGATTCGGTATTTAGCTGGTATATTACGGACGCGCGCGGGAAGAGTACAATGAAATTTGTGAATTTCCACAAAAGGGTCAACAGGGGTATGCTGATCAACAACTCCCCTATGTATATGTTCAACGGGCAGGAGCATTTTATCGAATTTGGCTCGGACACTTTATTGTACTTAAGGGGGTCGAAACCGGAACCTTATGCTTTGTTTGATTTCGGTAAATACAGGATGGATCCTGACCCCGAAGTTTTTGAACCAAGACTGGAAGATGAGTTCAGGAGACCGATAGTTATAAACGAAGATTTAATGAATCTGTATATCACCTGTTTTAAGGGTTATTACGGCCCACAGAGCAACTGTGTCTTCAACAAGCGGACCATGGAAACGATTTTCCTTGAGGGTAGCGGTTTCATGAACGACCTTGATGGAGGACTCCCCTTTTGGCCTGAGTATATCTACCAAGATTCGATACTTGTTGATCCGGTAGATGCCTTTGATCTTATCAATAGGATTAACGAGATAAAAAGCGGTGCCGGTAACGGACAAAAGTTGTCGGATCAACTTGAGTATCTCGACAATACGCTCACGGAGAACTCCAACCCGGTGTTGGTAATCTTAAGACAGTGATCTTTAGTACGATCAGGAAAATTAAAACGGGTCTAAAAGATACCTGTTTTGAATAAATCCCACACCGGTGAGAGACCTTCGAGGCGTAAGAATCGTCAGGCTCGAAACGGTGTGGGATTTATTGTTTAGCGGTACCCTTTTCCTATCATAAATATAACTAAGTTCTATTAGTAAACGCAATTTTTTGCGGAGGTAATTGTTCATATTTTTTCGGAC
>DUOU01000062.1 GCA_012838685.1 Bacteroidota bacterium
ATCTATCTCTACTTTTTCCCAATTTGGCTCATAAATTCTTCTTCCCCTTATTATTATAGTTCTTGGATTGTCATATTCCAGAATAGTAACCGTGTCCTCATCAAGTGAGATGTCCGCTATAGTATAGGTAGCGTAGCTTATTTGTCTTTCACTGCAAACAGGAAGCGCTTTCATTATTTTTTCCGCAATTGCGGCGGGTTCTTTGTGCTCTTCGGATAAGTTCATGGCAATTGTGGCGGTCAGGGTCGCAAGTACGTTAGCCTTGACTCCGTGGCCCATACCATCTGAAAGAACAGCTAGTACCCTGTTCTCATCCATCAAACGAGTAGATAGAAAAATGTCGCCACAAATTTTTTCACCAGAATGGTTGATCTGAAATGTCCCAACCTCTACGTGATATTTTTCTTCAATATATTCGTCCATATCAACTTATATAATCTGTTTGATCCGATCCACAAAAATCGGTTATTTATAGGATTTGATTATGGTGTTCAACATTTTCTCGGTTTTAGCGGCACCTTCTCCCAATATAAATCCCATCTGTTGAACCTGACGGAGATTTTCCTCGATTATTTCGTTTACACGGTGTATTATCTCCTCGGGTCTCTCTTCTTCAGAATGCAGGTTACGGAAAATAGCTCCAACAAGTTTGTTGGGAATCAGTTGGAACATCATAACATTTATCAATTTCCCCTCTATCTCAACATCTCTGTTGATATGGGCTTCATCCTGACCCAATAAATAGGTCAGTTGTGATATCAAAACCGGAGGGATAAGAGTCTTCAGGTCGGCACCGATCAGATAAGGAATCACCTCATGGATATCTTTGACCTCTTCACCTAAAATATCGATGAAAGCGAGGTTGGACTCAACAACCTTAAGTTGCTCGTTGGCCAGTACCACCCCATTTGTCAACTTCCTTATCAACAGAGATAGGGCTTCGCTCTTAGATGAAAGTGAATCGCGGGTCTCATCAAGTTCCTCTCGGATCGCCTCCAGCTCATCTTTGGTCATTTTAAGTTCTTCGGCAGTTTTTTTCATTGAATGTGTGATCTCCCTGTTTCCAATTTGGGAACTTGTAACGCACATTTCAGGAATAGCGATATTTTGTGCTATTGCCTTTGCCAACCCTTTACAGGTTTCGAAACCACAAGCCCCACAATTGACCTCTTTGTGGTTGTTTTTTTGTGTTATATTGTTGAGGGCGATCTTAAATTCGTATTCTCCTGGTACCGGCAAAGCATACTTCTTGTTTGAGAATTTTGTTTCAAGTTGCTTGCTATTTGAATATTTTTTAATATTCTGGTTCCATTTTCCCAGGTCAAAGTTTTCCAAACCCTCTTTCATGTAGTCAATAACCATTGATTGTCGCAAATATTTTTCGCCGGATTTTGATGTGCCCGGACCCATAATACAACCATCACAGAAAAAGACATTGAAATTTCTCTTTATTCTTATATTATGGGAAAGGAACTGTTTTACCGCGGCGATAGAATTTCCGGCTCCCTCAGCGGTTATTGTCTGTCCGTTCAATAAATCTGTCTCAAGACCGCTTGTCTCCATAAATCCCGAAGAGATTGAATAAGCCCTACCCTTATAACCTAAAGGTTCATCAAAATCAGAGTGTTCACTGAAAGTCTCCCTGATGTTATAGTCATTGAACAATTTTCTCAGCTCCTGGAACGTCAGCACCGAATCAATTTTAATATCCTCATCGTATTTTGAAATCTCTTTTTTTGCGGCGAC
>DUOU01000063.1 GCA_012838685.1 Bacteroidota bacterium
ATCCAGAAATCTTACGAAGAGGCCGCGGCTATTGAAGTTCCCATGCTGAGCAGAAACATGGTAATCTTTTCAACATTAGCTTCCATCTCCGTACTTATCGGTCTTATCGGAACTGTGTTGGGTATGATCCGTGCGTTCGCCGCTTTGGCCCAGTCAGGTACGCCTGATGCTCTTGCCCTCTCAACAGGTATTTCAGAAGCCCTTGTAAACACCGCTTTAGGTATTACCGGTTCAACATTGGCAATTATTGCCTTTAACATATTCTCGACATCCATTGAAGGTTATACATATAAAATTGACGAAGCAGGGTTCAGCCTGACACAAACTTTCGCTGAATCATTGAAAAAATAAATTATTTTAATTATATTATCGTTCAATTTTAAAACCAGACCGACATGGCAAAGATGACCAAGATAAGATTTTCGAACAAGACACCGCACGTCGATATGACCCCTATGGTGGACTTGTTCTCGGTGGTGTTGATCTTCTTGATGCTTACCACCAACTTCAGGATTTCGGAGCCATCGCCTGTCGATACCCCATTTTCAGTATCTGAAAAGAATATCGCCGATTTCGATAAAATGACCATTGTTATCGCGAATAATGGCGCAGTCTTTTTCAATATGGACAATGGTCCGGATACTTTATTGAAGTACCGGCCAAAAACGCTTCAGGAAATGGGTGATCGCTATGGTATTGAGTTTACAGACGAGGAGTTGAGAAAATTTGAGAAATTCCCATCGTCAATAGGTGTTCCCATAGAACATTTGAAGGACTTTTTCGCAGCGGACGATCCGGGCGATAAGGCTGCCTTTCAAACCGGAATACCCATGGATTCTCTTAACAATCAACTCGGTATGTGGATTCTTTATGCGCGCCAGGTTAATCCGAATATCAAAGCAATAATTAAGGGTGGAGCTGATGTTCCATACCCGAGAGTTAAAGAAGTTCTAGACCTGCTACAAGCTTACAATGTTAACCAATTTAGTCTTGTCACCGCTCTTGAAGCAGCGGAGGCAGTTCTAGAAGATTAAAATAAAGAATGTTATGGCACAAATAATTCAAGCTCCTCAAGGAGGAAAGAAAGGAAGACCTAAAAGAAGTTCTCCTGTAATTGATATGACCCCAATGGTTGACCTTATGTGTCTGCTCATAGTGTTCTTTATGCTTACAACCGCTTTCACTAAAGAGAAAGTTATGGATATGACACTTCCCGAAGAGTTGAAGGATCCGAACCAGGAAGCACCTAAAATCTCCGCCAGCCGTACACTGAACGTATTGCTTGGCCCTGATAGCAGGGTGTTTTATTATCCTGGTGCCGTTAATGATTTTAACAGCTTACCACCATTGACTGAAACGGACTTCAGCGAGGAAGGCATACGCCGGGTTTTGCTCGAAAGGAACAGGGCCCTGTTCAGAAAAATAGAGGCTTTTGAAAACGACATTTTAACGGGTGCCATCGTATTGCCCCGGGATTCAATTGAGTCCGCGATCAGTCAGTTGAAAAAAGATGATGATACAGGTCCCATTGTGCTTATCAAGGCATATAAAGAGTCTACTTACGGTAATTTTGTCGATATTCTCGATGAGATGAATATCTGCGGAATAGCCCGTTATACTATTATGAACATAGCGTGGTACGAAGAAGCGATGATAGAAAGAGCTCTTGGAGTTTCAACTACCGCCGCTACTGCCTCAGCTAATTAACCGATAAACCTTATTTGTTATGGCAAAAGAAAAAGAAAAAGCTCCAGGATTTGATGAAATCCTCTTCGAGAATAGAAATAAGGAATACGGTGCTTATATGTTACGCAAAAAGTATCCCAGAACTGTACTTATTTCAACAATCATAGGTATAGTGATACTCACTACCGCTATTGTTACTCCATATCTAAACGCTGTTAGGGTACAGGTAGAGGGCAATGTTGTTGAAGAGAGGGTTGTTGAGGTTATAATGGAGAATTTGGACACACCTACGGAAGTGGTGGCCCCTCCCCCTCCTCCTCCTGAGGCTCCAACCGAAACTGTAGTGCAGGCATCAAGATATGTTCCGCCGGTAGTTGTGGACTCTGTTGCCCCGGAAGACGAAGCGCAGTTCATGACAGCTGACGAAATCTCAGTCATTGTTGTTGACCAGGCTGTTGAAGATATCACGGTTGCGGTTGTCGAAGTTGTTGCTGAAGAGATTATGGAAGAAGAAGCGGAACCAGAACCGTTCGTGATTGTTGAGGAGATGCCCTTCTATCCCGGAGGTGACACTGAATTGCTGAGATATATCGCCAATACAATTGTTTATCCGGAAATAGCCAGGGAAAACAATGTTCAAGGTAGAGTATTTATACGTTTCTGTGTAACAGCTACAGGTGCTATTGGACAGGTTGAAGTTGTTAGAGGCGTGGATCCCGATCTTGACGCTGAAGCTGTCAGGGTTGTAAGAACAATCAAAGGATTCCAGCCCGGAAAACAAGGTGGTGTACCTGTACCTGTATGGTACCAACTTCCCATCAATTTCCAACTCCAAAACTAAACAGTTAAGTTTTGAAATAATTAAAGGGTGTCCTTTGGAGACACCCTTTTTTATTTTATTGATCAAATAAATTAATTATTTGCCAAGTACCTTAACATACAGAACATACTTATCTTGTACAGCCTGAACAACCATATCCGGGAAGGTGATTTATTCAATCTCAGTTCAATTCTCTCACCGTAACGGAGGTAAAGCAACCTGAGCGGATAATTCAACCCGAACTTCCACAATCTATTATATATCGCTATCAGCTGGACATTTTCAGCGAACACTTTTTTATCGGTTACGGTATCAAATAATTTGCTTAGGTTTTCTATGCCCTGTTTTGTTTTATCTATAAACTCCTGATTGCCTTCCACTCCTTCGTGATAAAGGGCATTATCTATATGTTTTATCTCTATTCCGGCTTTTTTCAGTTGATAGGCCAGAAATTTATCTTCATAGCCATATTGTTTAAGATCTTCGTTAAACCTCAACTTATCAAAAACAGATCTATTAAAAAGAACATTGAAGGTGGAAAAATTTCTGCAAGGATTCTTGCTCCTTTCCGCGGAACTCTTCTGTTCATATTTAACGCCATATTTCCATCTCAAAATCTTATCCGGATCGGTTGGTGGCACCTCCCTATATCTCGCTCCCCCATACACAACCGAAGATCCATTGATCTCGGCAACCCATTTTTTGATATATTCATCAGCCGTTCCGGGCAACATGGCGTCCTGATCCACAAAAATCAAGTATTCGCCTTTTGAGGCGTCAATCAATTTGTTTCTTATAGCGGCCCTTCCGATATTATTCGCTGATCGTATAATTTTTATTCTATTATCTTCCAGCGTTTTGTATCTATTTGAATACTCTTCGGATGAACCATCATCTCCTATCAGAACTTCAACAAGTTCAGGAATAGAGTCAAATGCGTCCCGAAAACTGCTAACAAACGCAAAAATATCGTAATTGTTTACAGGAATCAGAATAGATATTGTCATTTCGTAACCTATTTTACCCAATAACAAATGTACTGAATTTATTTTATTTGTTTTAATTTTTTATTTTTATAAAAATATCTTAATAATTTGTTAAACGTTTTGGCGATGAGTTCTCTTTACCTATTTTTGTCGGTCAGTTAGTGCTTAACGAAAATTACATTCCCCCATAACAAACACTATGAAATATAAAATTGGAATATTTTTTCTTCCCAATTATTCCAAAAAGATTGAACTAATTTGAACAAATCCATATCTAGTGAAAAAAACATTATCCACATTTCTGTTTATTGTGCTGTTCGTTTCATTATGCGGACAATCACAACTCCAATACGAGATAGATATTTCAATACCCGGATTAAGGGACTCAACCCTTTTTCTGGCATATCATTATGGCGATAAGCAGTATATCAAAGATACCCTGAAACTCGACTCCAAAGGGAATGGAGCCTTTACCGGAACAGAATCCTTGCCTAAAGGTATATATTTGATAGTTCTCCCCGGAAACAGCTATTTTGAGATACTGGCTTCAGATAACCAATTCTTTTCACTCTCCTGCTCCTATCCCGACTATGTCAATACACTTAAATTTGAATCGTCAAGTGAAAACAGTTCTTTCCTTGAATACCAGAAAAATTGGCAGTCATATCAACTTGAAGCGAACAGTCTCTCCGAAAGGCTGCAAAACAACCGGGAAAACAGTGACTCCCTGAGAATATTGAACACGTTGTTGGGGGAAAAAGAGAGAGAGATGAAAAGTTTTCTGCGTAATGTGGTAACCGACAACCAACCAAACCTATTGTCGTTACTGGTAAAATCTATCATTCCCCTCGAAATTCCTGAGCCTGTCATACCGGAAGGCTCTCCCAATCCCGATTCAATAAGATGGTACTTCAGATATAACTACAATAAAGACCACTTCTGGGACAATATCGATCTAACGGACAATAGGATACTAAGGACTCCCATACTGCACTCAAGACTGGAGACTTTTTTCTCGAATATAGTGATACAATCACCCGATTCAATAAACAAGGAGATAGATAAACTGATAAAAAAATGTGAACCGCAATATGATATGTTTCAATATGTTTCCGTATTCCTGTTCAACAAATACAGGAGCAGTGAAATAATGGGACATGATGCGGTACTGTACAAAATAGCCAAAGATATTTACTTATCGGGCAAAGCCGACTGGGTTTCGGATCAATTCCTGTCAGATCTGGAAAGAGAGGTAGAACTTATGGGGAACAGTTTGATCGGAATGCGCGGAAAAGATCTTGTAATGAACTCATACAGCAACTTCTATGTCTCTTTGTACGACATCAGGAAAGAGTTCACCATCCTTTACTTTTGGGAACCCAATTGTGGACATTGCAAAACAACCACACCAAAATTAATTGAATATTACACGGAGGCAAAAGATGACGATGTGGAGATATTCGCCGTCT
This sequence comes from Bacteroidota bacterium, assembly GCA_012838685.1. GTDB lineage: Bacteria > Bacteroidota > Bacteroidia > Bacteroidales > VadinHA17 > LD21. The sequence continues at coordinate 4,962 of DUOU01000063.1, forward strand.
GCACAACGGACAACAAGGAGGAGTGGGAAACCTATATCCAGGATAACAACATAACCTGGATAAACGGATGGGATCCGGACAGAACCACACATTTTGATTATTACTATAATGTGCGGTCAACGCCCCTGATATACATACTTGACAGGGAAAAGAGAATTATAGCCAAAAAACTGGCCGTAGAGGATCTGGCGTCGTTTATAAGCAATTATAAACTAATGATGGGAGAATAGCCCCCGTTTACTTAAAGCTTCCACAAGAGCTCCTAACCACCAATTCGGGGCTTAGGGTTACTTGACGCTTATATTTGCTCTTACCCGAATTTTTAATCTCTGTCCAGAGAATGTCGGTCGCTTCCGTTGCCATAGCCCGATAAGGCTGTCTCAATGCCGTTACCGACGGCGAGATAATATCAAATCCAACCCCATCGTTCATGGAGATAAGGGCAACATCATTCGGGATCCTTACTTTCATGCCCCCAAGCAAAGAAAATATAGGATATACGGCCTCCGCTCCCATTGTGATTATCAGTTCAACACTGTACGGTGGTCGCAGGTAGGTCTCAATCTTATTGATCTCCTTCTCATTGTCGGCTGATAGCTTCTCAAGCTCAACAACAGCAGGTCTGTTGATAGTTCCACTCTCCATCAAGGTTGAAACCATGTATGAAAGCTCCCTATTGTCTCCTCCTATCATGGAAACTATCAATATATTTTTATAACCAAGTGACTCTATATGTTTTTTTAATAATTTGATACCATATCCCCTATCCGTATCAACAGTGTTGATACGAGGAGATTTCAACGTTTTTTCCAATACAATAAATGGATATCCGGTATTTTTAAGCGCTCTGATCGAAATATCATCGGCCGCATCCGAAACCAGTATCAAACCGCTGTAGAACTTCTTGAACGCCTCTATCATTCTTTCGTATCTAGCATCGTCAATATCTTTGCAGATTATAGAGAATCCGAAACCGATCTCCAAAAAAGCTTGTTTGAGAAATGGTGTTATACCCATGATAAACGCATTGTTCAAGGCAGGAACAATCATACCTATCACTCCGGGTTTTTCCTCTACAGGCAACGGTTTCGTCAAAACTTCGTCATCAAAAAAACCCATTTTTCTTGCCAGGAAGAGAACCTTCTCCTGTGTCTCTTTCTTTATACCGTACTTATCAGCCTTGTTGTTCAGCACCAGTGATACGGTAGTACCGGAAACTCCCAGTTTTTTCGCAAGTTCCTTATAGGTTGTTTTTTTTGTCATCATTGCCGCAAGCTTGTTGGCTGCAATTTACTTTTTTACAGGGTAACCCGCTCTTGCTTTTGTCGCCTCCTCCAAACGTTTTTGCCACTTAGATTTCTGTTGTGGTTTCTTGATGTTTTCCTGCAACGTCTTCAGAACTTTCTCCTTATCGATCATTCTCTTTGTAATTGCATTCTGGCCCAAAGTAATAAGATTGGCCAAAAAATAATAATAGGTAAGTCCTGATGGGAAGGAGTTGAACATAAACAAGAACATTATCGGCATCATATAAGTCATCATCTTCATGGTCATTTGATTAGCACCAGCCTGAGACTGAGCGTTGGTCATCTTTACCGATAAAATTGAAGTGACCGTCATCAACAAAGTGAAGAGACTTACATGATCTCCATATAATGGGATATTAAAAGGAAGATCTAAAATTGAGTCATAAGATGATAAGTCGGTTGCCCAAAGGAATGATTGTTGCCTCAGTTCTATGGAAACAGGGAAGAACCTGAACATCGCGAACAAAATAGGAAACTGCAGTAGTGTGGGCAAACAGCCGCCCATAACATTGATACCAGCCTTTTTATACAGATCCATAGTTGCCTGTTGGCGACGAAGCTCGTCCTCTTTCTTAGGATATTTCTTCGCTATATCATCAACCATTGGTTTGACTATCTGCATCTTGGCGGTTGATTGATACGACTTGAAGGTCAGTGGAAAAAGTACTATTTTTATAAGTATTGTAAGAATGAGGATAATGATTCCATAATTACTGATATACTTTTCAAGAAAATTGAAAACGGGAATAATGATACCCCTGCTTATCCACCCAATTACATTCCTTCCAACGAATATAATCTTTTCCAGTTGATCGCCCTCCTTTCGTAAAGTTTTGATGTGGTTTGGCCCGAAATAAAATTTCATATCAAATTCCGAACTGGCAGATGATTCGTATGGAACACCTATTTCAGAAGAATAATATCTGATATATTTATCCAATGAAGGTGTTTTCTCCATGGTTAAGTTCCCATTCGCGAAAAAATTGTCGGCTATCAGTATGGATGAAAAAAACTGATCCTGGTACGCCACCCAGGTAAAACGAGAGGAAACATTAAAATTATCGACATCCTTGGTAGCCCTTATAGGGCCCTCAACATCCTTCTCCTGATAATACTTATACTTTAATGAAGAATAATTTTCTTCATATAATCTCCCCTTTTCCTGTTGAGGCATATACATTTTCCAGTCTAGTGACAAACTGGTTTGGTTTTCAGGGATTATAGAGGACATGTTCCTGAACCTTACACTAAGATTGGGGCTGTATTTCCCGGGTACAAGACTATATAAATACTCTATATAACTATCCTCCCCTGCCATAAGTCGTAACGCAACCGCTTGTGAATCGGCAACTGCCGAGTAGTTTCTCTGATCTGAAACCGGAGTAAAAAACAGATCGTTTGTCTTTATCGCTATATTATCCTTGGTATAGAAGTTCAATCCGAAAACCGTTGAATCTCCATCAAAAAGAATTAAATCCGTTGAATCATGTCTGACAAACTCTTTGAGCCGGACCGACCATACCCTACCGCCTTTAGTGGCGATCTTCATCTCTATAAGATCGTTTTCCAATATTATAAATTCATTCTCCCCATAAACTGCTTTGGAAAACGGACCAAAGCGTGCCGAATCAACTGGCCGTGGGGGAAGAACTTCCAGATTATTATCATCGGCTACCTGAATATCTGTCAAATGCGAAGGTTCCTGGACAATACCCAATTCAACATTTAACTGGCGCAATTTCTCCAATATACTGGCATCATTTGGCCTGTAACGCAATGCGTTTTCGTACTCTATTATCGCTTTCTCAAGGTTTCCATTGGAAATCTCTGTCTCAGCCGCAGCTACCGCCGAATCGAAACCTTTGGTCAACTGTCTGTTATTATATATGCTAAAAACTAAGAATATTAGAACAATAAGAAGGAGACCTGTAACCGTATTCTTATCCATTATTTATTACAGTGTTTATTTTCAATTTTTAATGATATCAAAAGTATAATTTATTCGTTGATACATTCTTTTACAAAATTAACGAACAAAGGATGGGGGCTGACCACTGTACTGCTATACTCGGGATGAAACTGAACGGCGACAAACCACCTATGCCCAGGTATTTCAACAATTTCGACCAGATTGGATTCGGGGTTGATTCCTGAAACAATCATGCCGTGAGCAGCAAACTCTTCAAGATATTTGTTGTTAAACTCGTATCTATGTCTATGCCTCTCCGTAATCTCTTCCTTGCCATACACCTCATAGGCTTTTGTGCCGGGCACTAATCTACATTTATATCCTCCCAATCGCATTGTAGTGCCATTTTCGGTAATTCTTTCCTGTTCCTCCACAAGATCAATAACAGGATATTCAGTTTCTGGATCAATCTCTGTTGAATGCGCTCCCTCCATATTGAGAACATTTCTGGCAAACTCAACCACAGCGCATTGCATACCGAGAGAAATACCCAGGAACGGAACGTTGTTTTCGCGCGCATATTTGGCCGTGATAATCTTCCCGTCAATTCCCCTCGATCCAAAACCGGGCGCTACAACCAATCCGTGCAAGCCCTTCAATTTCTTATCCGCATTATTTTCGTTGATATCCTCGGAATGTATATATTCAATGTTTACTTTGCAATAATTAGCCGATCCACTGTGAGAAAACGATTCAATAATAGATTTATATGCATCAGGAAGCTCTACATACTTGCCCACCAAACCGACATGTATCTCATGTTTGGGATTTTTTAACCTGTCAATGAACTCTCTCCACGGTTTCATCGGGGGATCGGCCTCAACGGGCAAGTTAAGTTTCCGCAAAACTATCCGATCAAGCTTTTCATCAAGCATTTTCAATGGAACCTCATAAATTGTTGAGACATCATCAGACACAACAACAGCCTCCTCCTCAACATTGCAAAAAAGCGCCACTTTTCTTTTTATATCTGATCCGAGAGCATGTTCGGTACGTAGCACAAGAACATCGGGTTGGATCCCGGATTCAAGCAGCTCTTTAACCGAATGTTGGGTGGGTTTTGTTTTGGACTCGCCTGCTGCCGACAGAAAAGGAACGAGGGTTAAATGAATAGATACGCAATTATGGGGGCCCAGTTCCCATTTTAACTGTCGTACGGACTCAATATAGGGCAATGACTCTATGTCGCCTACAGTGCCGCCTATTTCGGTCAGTATAATGTCATATTTATTCCCCTCTCCAAGCAGTTTTATTCTCATTTTGATTTCATCTGTGATATGGGGGATAACCTGTACGGTTTTTCCCTGATAATCACCCCTCCTCTCCTTGTTTATAACCGATTGGTAGATTCTTCCTGTAGTTACATTGTTCGCCTGGCTTGTAGGCACATTCAGAAAACGTTCATAATGTCCCAGATCCAGATCAGTTTCAGCCCCATCCAATGTAACATAACACTCGCCATGTTCGTATGGATTTAGTGTTCCCGGATCAACATTTATATATGGATCTAGTTTCTGTATAGTAACCGAATACCCTCTTGCTTGCAACAATTTTGCGAGGGAGGCCGTAATAATTCCCTTTCCCAATGAAGAGGTAACGCCTCCCGTAACGAATATATACTTGATATCTGCCAAAACTATCTAATTTTAATCGTTATTCTACTACTCATCAAGACCTGATTGGTCAATTATCTTTACCTTTTCCTCCAGCGATATGATAGTCTTTTTGGCGTTCTCGATCTTGGCCTCAACCTCTTTTATCATAGATTCAGCGTTTGCCGATTTAGCGAAAAAGCCGATGTTATTTTCCCATAGGCTGATATCGCTTTCAAGTTGTTTGATTTTGGCCATAAACTTTTCCCTTTCAATGCGTACTTTTCTGGATACTTTTGGATTAGACTTAAGATTATCCAGTTTGCTCTTATATTTCAGGACGTTGATTTCCTCGTTCTCAATTTTTAGCTTGTCGAATTGTCTGTTTATCGCATTTTTGAAGGCATTCCCCACCTCTTCCTTTTTATTGAAGGGCACAAAACCTATCTCCGACCATCTTTGCTGGAACTCTTCCAATTTTTCAACTGAAACATGGGGATCGGTATCGGGAACAAAGTTGTTTATCTCTTCGATAAGAGCCAATTTGGCTTTAAGATTGTCAGAATAGGTCGTATCAATTTCAGCAAAAAACTCGGCTTTTCTATTGAAGAAATGATCACATGCCTTTCTGAACCTTTTCCAGCATTTATCAGACTGTTTTCTTGGGGTTTGCCCAATTTCTTTCCACTCTTTCTGTAATTGGATCAACATATCGGTTGTAGCCTTCCAGTCACTACTATCCTGGAGCGCTTCCGCTTTTTCACATAATTCGATCTTCTTTTGAACATTTGCCTGCTGAAGATCTTTGTTCTCATTATAGAAATCCCTTTTCTTTTCAAAGAAATGGTCGCATGCCTCCCTGAATCTTTGATAAATTTTGTTGTTTTGTTTTTTTGGGGTGAACCCGATTTTTCTCCACTTCTGTTGTATCCCTATTACTATTTCGGCCTTCTCATTGAATTCCTTGAAACTTTTCAACTCCAGTTTGTTTATTGCTTCTACCTCTTCGCAGAGAGCGATTTTTGCTTCCAGATTCTTCTTTTGTTCCTCTTTCTGCCTGTTGAAGTAATCATGGTGATTCTTGTTTATCACTGTAGTGGCCTCTTTAAACCTCTCCCATGTGGCCTCTTTCTCTTCGATAGGCACCGGACCTATCTCCCTCCATTGATCGTGATATTCCTGAAGTTTCTTGAAAGCATTGACAACATTGGATTCGTCTATCAATTTTTCGGCTTTTTCGCAAAGTTCAATCTTTGCTTCAAGGTTTTTTCGAAGGTCAAGATCCCTTAACTCATTGTTTATCTTGATATAATCATAGAATATCTCAACATTGTGGTGATAATTCTCCCAAAGTTCCTTTAAAGCACTTTGTGGTACGGCTCCTATTGATCTCCATTGGCTTTGGAGCGCCCTGAATTCCTGGAATGTTTTGTTGATAGACTCTTCCCTGTTGACAAGATCCTTGATCTGGTCTATTATCTCGTATTTTTTCTTGAGGTTCTCGTTTTTCTCAACCTCCTGGATCCTGCCGTAATCGATTTTTTTCTCCCTGTATTTATTGAGAATCTCTTTTACCCTATAATTAAGCGGATCAACCCAAGCCCTATACTCCTCAATATTTCCCCCTTCTTCCAGAAATTTTTGTTTTCTCTCCTCGCCTTCAACTTTCAACTTTTTGAAGAACAATGATTTAATCCTTTCAACGTCTCCTTTGATCTCTGATGGAGGCCTATTATCAACAAGCAAGGCGAGAGTCTCTACCAGATCGTTTTTTGTATATCCCGAATAATCCACAGGAGGAAGCTTAATCTCTTCCAGCTCAGCGGGATCCATATCTAAATATCTATCCTCGGCAGGTTGTTGGATATCATCGGAAGGGGCGGCTTCGGGTTCCGAAGTGACAGTTTCTTCCTCTGCAGGTTGTTGGATATCATCGGAAGGGGCGGCTTCGGGTTCCAAGGCGGCAGTTTTGTCTTCAGTATTAACATTGGGTTCCGCGGCGCTCACTTCCCCGGCAGCGGCAGTTGAAGAGGTTTCTATCGGCTCCCCTGATTGGAGTTCCGCCTTATTTTCGGCATCACTGTTCCCTGTTGGTTCGGGAGTAACTTCCCCGGCTTCAATGTCTTCCGTGGGTTCTACAGTCCCACTCCTCTCTTCAATATTGCCGTCAACCTCTTTTTTTTCTTCGTTATTGTTTTTTTCCTCATTTTCGGCGACCTTTTTTTCGGTCCCAAATTGTTCATCATGAACAGAGCCTTCCGGATTCGTTGTAACCATAATCAATCCTTTCTAAAAAGTTTACACACCACGAAATACATGGGGTTTTGAGAGCACAAAAGTATGGAATTATTTGGTAAAACTCAACTATTTAACAAAATTAAAGGAGGCAAAATATGTTATATTAACAAGAGATAGTGAATAATAGGCAATTAAATCCGGAACACAAACAGTAAAAAAACCAATAGTGGTAAAATCCGGACCTACCTCCAAGGGGGATTGGTTTTACATTCCTAAAATCTTAACCTCAGTTCTCCTGTTCAGTTCTCGTCCCTCTTCGGTACTGTTGTCCCCTATCGGCATACTGTTACCATATCCCTTATAGCTCAATCTCTCCAACTTTATGCCTTTTGATATGATATAATCGACTACAGCCAAAGCTCTTTTTTCCGATAAAGTCTGGTTATAACCTTCCGCACCGATTATGTCGGTATGGCCCCCAATCTCGATCTTAACGGTTGGATTTTGGATCAAAAGTTTTACCAGATTGTCCAGTTCCCTGGTTGATTCCGCTTTTAGTTCCCATGAGTCGAACGCGAAAAATACATTTTTAAGCGACATTGTCTCTCCGACCTTGATAATCTGGAGGTAGACATTTTTAACCAACGGTTCACTTACAGTATAGCCACCCTCAAACATAAAACTTTCAGAGAAAAACAGATAGCCCGGCTTGGAAATATTGATCCCATAGTTATACCCCGAGGGCAAGCAGATCAAAAAATTACCATTTTCGTCGGTATTGCTTTTTAATACTGTCTCGTTGACAGTCAGATTTATAAGTTCAAACTCCGACCGTAATGCTCGTCCTGTCTCTTTATCGGATACCTTTCCTTTAATATATGAAACCGGATTCGGACGGATAGACTCATCAAGCACAAAAGAGTAAATATCCTTGCCCAGGCTGTTTTCCCGTTTTGATGAAAAATATGCCACTTCTCCTCCCGCTTCAATGACAAGGCCCATTTCATCCCCGGCGGTATTTATCGGGTATCCGAGATTTTTGGGTTCGGTCCATGTGCTATCCTCGTTCATCCTTGTGATAAACAGATCCAACCCACCCATACCGGGCCATCCATCGGATGCGAAATATAGGGTAGTTCCATCAAAGTGGATGAATGGGGATGTCTCGTCATATTCAGTGTTGATCCTGTTTCCCATGTTTACCGGTTCGGTCCATTGGCCCGCAGAATCCATTATGGAGTACCATAAATCTTTTCCCCCGAAACCACCCGGCCTATTGCTTGAAAAAAATATCATATCTCCATTGGCGTTTATGGAGGGTGTTGATTCCCAAAACCTGCTGTTTATAGGCTCTCCAACATTATATGGCTTGGTCCATTTGCCGTTATTATATGCTGAGAAATAGATATCACAGCTGCCAAGTCCACCCGGTCGGTCACATGCCGTAAAGAACATATAACTACCATCGGCTGAAAGTGTTTGCGCGCCTTCATTGCTGCTTGTATTCAGGGGAGCACCGGCGTTTATTGCCCTAGACCAGCCAGAATCGGTTACTTCACTTAAAAAGAAATCCTCCTGCGCCATGCTTCTGACAGGCAATCTTGTCTCCGAAAATAACTGACGGGTGAACATCATGGTGCTTCCGTCCGCCGTAATTGATGGCCAATATTCGTCGTCCGCCGAATTAACTCCACTGCCAACGCTTTCAGGTGAAAAAGGTACAGGGTTTTTCATCGCTTCAATGGCGAACAATGAATTTTCTATATTCCTGGCCGCTATTTTCTTGTTGTTTTCTGAAATATTCTTTGATCGCAGGTAAGATTGGTAGTGTTTCAGCGCATTGTGGTAATCACCGGACTTAAACTCAGATTCCGCCAATGTAAAAAAAGCGGGCCGATACTCGTTTGAATCGATATTTATCGCGTTAAGGTAGTATTTTGCTGCCGCCTTGAACTTGTTTTGCTTGTAGTAGAGCTCTCCCAACATCATGTGCGCCTCATAGAACCTGGGGTCTTTGTCGATTGCCTCTAAAAAAAGAGTCTCCGCACTGTTCAGTTCCAAATAGTTATAATATGTCATTGCCCGGTTGTACAGCTTTGCGGCGCTGTTCGAAGAGGTGTGCAAACCTTGTGAATAGAGCCATTCAGCATTAAAAAACAGACAGCAGAAAAATATCGCTATAACACTACGGAATACGCATATATTTATGCGCCTGGATCGATATGCTCCAATATTGATTGATCTTGACATATTCAACTATTTCATGAATTATTCCATTAAACCTGCTCCATTCAGGTTGCAAATAGAGTTTACAACGGTTATTGACTTTCAATCTGTATTCCTCTGCCCAGGTGAAATCTTCCAAATTCTCGATGATTACTTTCAGTTCATGAGCTTTGCCGCATATATAATCGACCGGCGGATGGTTTTTCTTGGGAGAAAGGCAGATCCAATCCCAATAACCCGATAATTCATACGCTCCGGAAGTCTCTATAAAGGTTTTTATATTATTATTCCTCAAACTCTTGCAAAGATAATCAAGATTCCACATCAGAGGCTCGCCTCCGGTAACAACGACAGTCCCCGCTCCCGAAGACAATACCTTATCCACAATAGCATCTGTTTCCACCAAAGGATGAATATCGGGATTCAGGGAAAATTTCGAATCGCACCAGCTACATCCAACATCACATCCTCCGATTCTGATGAAATATGCCGGTGTCCCCATGTGGTAACCTTCACCCTGAATGGTGAAAAAATCCTCAACAAGGGGCAACAACTTACCTTCCAGTGTTCTATTCTTCCCCTCCATTATCAACTGTTCAATACATTATTTGTCGCGAACATATAAATAATAACCCAAAAACAGACTGGATAGAAGAAAAAGGCCGGCCCCCTGTTAATCCGGAAATCTGTTGACAATAGAGTGGCCTGATCAAGTCGGCACAAAGAGAGGTTGGCAACCGAATTGCCATGTAAAATCGGCGCAAAAACAGATTGGTAACGGAATTGCCGTATAAAACTGGTCAGAAATTGGCCAACATTGAAAAAGAATCAAAAAAAAGACCGGCTGAAGGTGGATCAACCGGTCCGGAACATAGATCAAAAACAAATATTACTGTTGTTTTTCCACCTCTTTCCAAACCAAGGCACTAGCGCCAACAATGGCGGCATCGCCCAGTTTCAGTTTTGAAGGAAGCACTTTTATTTTGTTTTTGAATACAGGCATCAAATGTGATTCCATGCTGGCAATAGTTGGCTTGAAGATGTAATCTCCGGCAGCTGTCGGCCCACCAAAAAGGAATATAGCCTCGGGCGAGAGAATATGAACAGTGTCGGCCAACCCCATGCCAAGATAGTGGCCTGTAAGTTCAAATACCTCTAAAGCGACCTTATCTCCGGCAACAGCGGCATCATAAATCATTTTTGAATCCAGTTCGTTGAACGACTTGTCGGCCAACAAACTATCAGTCGCATTATATTTAGACATCAACTCAAAAGCGGTACGCTTCATACCGGGAGCGGAACAATACACTTCAAGGTGACCACGACCATCACATCCACAATATCTTCCGTTAGGAATCAATGTGATATGGCCGCATTCACCGGCAAAACCATCAGCTCCATAGACCAGGTCACCATTGATAACAATACCGCTGCCTACTCCGGTACCAAGGGTATACATGACAAAATTACTCATCCCTTTGGCGCCGCCGTAAATCATCTCGCCAAGAGTGGCGGCATTGGCATCGTTTGTAAGAGCAAGGTATTTAAGTTCAGGGAACTGCGCTCTCAAAAGATCTATAAAAGGTATTATACCCTTAAATGAGAGGTTGGTTGCATGTTCAATCGTACCTTTGTAATAGTTTGCGTTGGGCGCACCAGTACCAATACCAAGTATCTCAGAATCAGGATTGAGAGATTTTACATTTTTAATCATATCCTTTATACTATCGGCCAACTCCTTTATATACTTGGCCGCATCACCATGTTTTGGGGTGCTGATACTACCTTTGACCAAAACATTTCCTTCGGCATCAACAATACCGGCTACCGTGTTTGTTCCACCGACATCAACTCCAATCGCAAGTTTCTTCATATCTGTAAATTTTTAATTTTTCTTTTTAAATTTCAACTCCGACAAATGGAACCGATCCATCCGTCGCTCTCCCATAGTTTGTTGATCAATCCAGGGGCAACCCCTGAACGATAATAGTGATATAAAGCAAAACCCGCCACACAGGTGGCGGGTTTACTTATTTATATTATTCGGTAACAATATCTTTATTAACGTTCTTTGATCCAACAAGAGCGTAGAACAAAATGTAAGCGAATCCGGCAACTACTAACCAATAGCTTGGCATATATCCGGCTACATCAGCGATCCAACCCTGGATAGCGGGAAGAATACCGCCACCGCAAACCATTACCATGAAGATACCTGATGCGGCAGCTGTGTATTTACCGAGACCTTCAACGGAAAGGTTGAAAATTCCGCCCCACATGACAGAGGTGCAAAGACCGCAAAGAGCAAGGAACATAACACCAATTGGAACCTGTGCCAGACCGAAAGAGATATCTGACTGGAAGACGGGCATTTTGACCATAATCGATTCCGGACTCAGGATAGCCAAAAGAACGAATATTATAGCAACAGAGGCAACTGTGGTAACCATTGCTTTACTTGAAACCTTGGCGCCAATAACCCCGCCAATAAGACGGCCACAAAGCATCAGGAACCAGTATGTACCAACAATAGTGCCGGCAACCGCCGGGTCAATGAGCAGTTGTTGTGTCATATAGAGGTTGCCGATATTTGGTATACCAACTTCACAACCCACATAAATAAATATCGCTATAATACCCAGAACGAAATGCCTGAAAGACATCGCACTGTGAGGATCGTCAGTTTTCTTGGCTCCAGCAGCTTCGATATGAGGTTCGGGAATCTCGAAGGTAATCAAAATCAGGAAAGCCAAAGCAAAAATTGCCATTGCTATGAAAAGGGCGGGATTAGCGCTGGCGATCGTTCTGTTTTCAACAACGGTACCCATGAGATAACCAACGAGCACAGGTGCCAGGGTAGCGCCAATTGAGTTGATGGCTCCACCAAACTGTAGCAACTGGTTTCCTTTTTTTCCACTGCCACCCAATGTATTAAGCATAGGATTCACAACCGTGTTCAACAAACACATTGAAAAACCGGAAACAAACGCACCGAGGAGATAAACCCCGAAACTTTCAGCTACACCTGAAAGAAAGGTGATACCTACACCAACAAAGCCAATCGTTACAGCAACGAGAGCTGTCTTTTTATAACCAATTTTTGTAAGCATTATACCGGCGGGAATACCCATACAGGCATAAGCGATAAAGTTGGCAAAGTTACCCAACTGCGACAAGAAGTTACTGGCACCGAATTGGTTCTTAACGATAACTCCCATCGGATTCTGGAACCCTGTCACAAAAGCGATCATGAAGAATAGCAAAAACATGATTGCTATTGGCAACACATAAGATTTTTTCTCTGTACTCATTAGATTATTGTTTTAAAGATTAGTATAAATAGTTTTGATATTTATCGCATTATTTTTCTACATTTACTTCTGAACTAAGAGTGTGTAAAAATAGTTGATTGATTCGATTTTCAAAATGATTTGGGAAAATATTAAGACAATTATCCAATAATTCGTCAAATCAAAAAGGTTAAATGGTTACCAGATATTTTATATATATGTCATTTAAAGGGACCGCCTATCATGGATGGCAATTCCAGCCGAACGCTATATCTGTTCAGCAGGTGGTCGAAAACGCTTTAAGTACAATTTTGAACGATAAAATATCGGTTACCGGAGCCGGAAGAACAGACGCCGGAGTACACGCCTCTTTTTATTGCGCCCATTTCGACTCCTCCCGAAACGATCTGAGCGAAAACATTCTTTTCCTTGGCAAATTGAACGGTTTTCTGCCATCTGACATCTCTATATATTCAATTTGCGAGGTAGACAAGGAGATGCACGCCCGTTTCAGCGCTATATCCAGGACTTACAAATATTATATAGCATTAAGAAAATCGCCTTTCCAAACCGATTTCTCCTGGTACCTCCGCGGGAATTTTGACATAACAGCCATGAACGAGGCTTGCGCGATCCTGAAAGAGCAAAAGGATTTTACAAGTTTCAGCAAGTTGCATACCGATGTGAAGACAAACAACTGTAACGTAATGGAGGCCTTCTGGAGCGATTACGGGTCAAATCTTATTTTTACCATCAAAGCCGACAGGTTCCTGAGAGACATGGTAAGGGCGATAGTCGGCACCATGGTTGACATAGGTTCAGGAAAAACATCTCTTGATGAATTCAAAGCAATTATTGAGGCAAAGAACAGATGTGAAGCGGGACAGTCCGTACCGGCAAAAGGTCTGTTTTTAGTGGATATTGATTACGGTATGGCTAAAGAGTGTATGGCCCGTTCCAATAGTTCCATGCCTGTTCCGCCTGTAATCTGAACATTGTGATTCCGGGGATTGTCGCGCATCCCCTTTTCTCTCCCTCTCCCAGGAAAGCGGTTACCTCTGGATTGTACACCACATCGAAAAGAATGTGGCCGGAGTTGAGATGGTCATAATCCAACGGTGGCTTGGTGTCTACCTCAGGATACATCCCCAAGGGGGTAGTGTTTACAATAAGATCAGCGCCTCTGATTATATCCCCGGTGAGCTGCTCATACTTCAATCTGTTCTCCCCACCCTCCCTGGAGACCAATCTAAAGTCTATTCCAAATTTCTTCAAGGTAAAGGCCACAGCCCTGGAAGCACCTCCGGTACCAAGTATCAAAGCGTTTTTGATTTGGCGATCCAGATAGGGTTTTAGCGACCCCTCAACGCCCGCGATATCGCTGTTATAACCGATAACCATCCTTTTATTGCCTTCCCTCACTATCCTCAGGACATTTACCGCCCCGATTTCACGAGCCGACTCATGAACCATATCAACATATTTCAACACCTCTCTCTTGTATGGTATCGTGACATTCAACCCAATCAGTTCGTTATCAGAATCCAACAGTTTCGGCAGATTGTCGATAGTTTCAATAGGATACAACAGATACTCACAACCGACAATATTTTCCCTATCAAATTTGGAAGCAAAATATTCAGCCGAAAATGAGTGTCCGAGCGGATAACCGATCAGTCCGAATTTCCTCATTTACAAAACCCTCTATTGTTTCAGATTGTCCGGGAGAAACTGGAAAAAGGTATCTCCCCTGAGGCCAAGCCGCAAGGTTTCCAAGGGTATAACCTCATTTGGAGGTATATTGCCAAGGTTCACGTTGGCCCCAAACTGTTTTATCAACCAAACCTGTTGTGATTTTATGGGAGCTTCCCAAATAACGTTATCAATTGAAACGTTCGTGGCAATAGCCTTTATTATCTCAATGTTCACCGATCCGTCATCATTGTATATACCGATGGTACCCGCCTCCCTTGCTTCCGCTATTACCTTGGAAGAGCCCGCCTCCAGCTCCAACTGCATCTGTCTCACCCATTCATCGGGAGAATAGACAACTGTTTTCTTTTTGGAACCGACCTCGGATATCACTGTTCCCCTTTTGGCCAGTAGTGAAATATATTCAAGCTTTTTTGAATGGTCAAAGTCATATGAACCATCGGAAATCTCGACCAGATCCACCTCATACTTGTCAATAAGCCCCACAAATTCATCGAACATCCCCCTGATAAGAAATATTTCGAAAAGTGTTCCACCAAAGTAGGGACGCAAACCGGCCTCTTTATAAATTCTAATTTTTTTGTCGAAATCGGGTGTAATAATGGCTGTTCCGAATCCAAGCTTAACATAGTCGGTATAATCCCCGCATACCGATACGAAATCTTCGGCTTCACGAAGGCTTAAACCTTTGTCCATCACCATTGTCAGCCCTTTTATGCGCGGCTTTGCCGGTCGTTCGGGTATATAAGGAAGGTTGTTCACAACTGTTTTCATCATCTATTCCTCTTTATGAAACCAAGTACCTTTTGAGATGTTTTTTCGGGCATAAAAAACGATTCGAACTCGGAAAAGCTCTCTTTATCAATTTCAAACCCATGGGCCAGATACTTGATGGCCATATCTATATTTCCCTTATTATTGTAAAATGAGGCAAGGAGATAGTTTATTCCGGGAATATCCCCCGTAACTTTGATTGCCTTGCGCAGATAAGGAATAGCCCTATCAACCATCCCTTCTTCCAAAATTATCTGGCCGAAATCTGACCAAACAGCCTCAAAATAGGAATCGAGTTTCAAAGCCTCGCGATAGCACTTTAGAGCTGACTTGACCTCTCTCTTCTTATAGTGCAACTTCCCCAACGCGAACCAGTAATCGGGATTCTCGTTATCATTCCTGACCGCGGCCTCAAGATAATTCATGCTCTCTTCCAGACGGCCGCTCTCCATCTCTATCATTCCCAACCCATACCAGGGTTCGGCATATTCCGGCGCCAACTCTATTGCCCCCAAAAAATATTTTCTCGCCAAAACCATATCCCCCTTTTTTTCGTAACACTCCGCGAGATAGGTCATTGCTTCAAAACTTTCGGGCTCATTTTCAAGATATTCAAGATAAGATTCTATGGCTTCATCATATTTATCAAGATACCATAGAATATTGGCCTTATTGAAAACGGCAAAACTATTCTGGGCATTGATAGCTATCGCGAAATCGTATGCCTCTATCGCCTCTTCATAGCGTCCCTCCTTGTTGTAGATTATTCCCAGATTGTACCACGCACTGTCAGAAAATGGTTCCTCTTCAAGATAGAGCAGATAATTTTTAATGCTGTTCTCAAAGTACTCTATCTTCTCGTAAGCATAGGCCAGATCATAGATATGGGCCTTAAAGAAGGGCTCTTTCCCTATCAAGCGCGACAGGTAGGGGATCGACTCACCGTAAAAATTCAGATTTTGAAGTACAGATACTATGGTAAAAAGCAGGTCACCCTCCTCATCCGGCTCCAATTCCAGGGCATAATCAAACATTTTCTTGGCCGCGGCGATATCGCCCAGAATGCCCAACGCGGTTCCTTTGGCGACATATATCTCTTCATTTCCCGGTTCAACACCCTCCAACCACTTCAAGATTTTCAGAGCCTCTACCGCCCTGCCCCTGTCGAGGAAAACTTTAGCTTTTCTCAACTGTATGGAGATAGAGTTTGGATGTTGCTCGGAAGCCAGACTAGCGGCTTCAAAAGCTTTTGAGGAGTAATTGTTCTCTATATAATAATCTATTATGGACTCGAACTCGACAACATCAAAAAAACAATTCTTATTGTTTTTTTTCATCATCTCAAACTTCTGAACGGCCTCCATTGCCTCGTCGTCAAAAGAGTAATCATATCTCTCTTCTTCCATCATATCTCTTGCAATATCATCACAAAAGTAACACTTATTTTAATCTTATGTAACTAAGGCCATTGACATTTATCAACAATCTTCTACGGTTTACAAACTTTATTGGATTGAGGTAAATTTTAAAATTGTATCCCAACGCAACCTTTACAGGCCTATTTTCATCTACTGAGTAAATGGGAAAATAAAAACCAACTAACCAATTATTTTACCCAAAATTAACCTAAATTCTACCTCGGAGACCGGATTTTTATCCGGTCTCTTTTTATTTCCCCAACTGGAAATAACATATATTTGGCATATATTTGCACAGAAAACTCCAAATTTGATGAAAAGAGTATTGAATTTCGTCTCCCCGGGTATAACGGTCTCAATAATGGCCGTCGTTTTTGGCGCCTTTTATGTCTCCTGTAAAAAAGTTGAAAACCCCATCAAATATAAAAGGGGGATTTTTAATGATTCCGTTACGGTCGCCCTGGATGGCATAAACTCGGCATACGACGATTATAACATGAGTCTTTATACTTTGGAAGGCAGCGATATCCTGGTTTTCTCCAGCAACAGGAACAGTGCCGGGGGGCAGTTTGATCTGGTACAGGGGCGGTTGACCTACTGTTTTGACCAGACAAACGGTCTATTTAACCTTGAAGCCAATATCCATAACGACCCCTTCACATCAAGTCTAATAGAAAAGGCCAACACTATGGGTGAAGATCTGGGGCCTAACCGTTTTTTCAGTTCCGTTGATGGATATGAGTATCTCATTTTGTCATCCGAAACGGAGAATGGCGATCTGGATATGTTCTATCTCAAAAATATGCCGGCATATGGTACCGCGATCCCGGAGATAATCGGTCCAAATCCCGTTACCCGCCTGAACACTACCGCCAATGAAGGGTATTTTTCTTTCAACTTTGCCAGGGACACCGCATATTTCTGCTCTGATATTGACGGCAACTTCAATATATATATGATAAAATACGATGAAAAGTCCAGCATCTCTTCGTGGCTTGAATCGGATTACGAGACTCCTATCAAAGTTGACAGCGTGAACAGCGATTATAACGACAAAACCCCGTTTGTATATTACAGGGCAATGGTTTTTTCATCCGACAGGCCAGGAGGTATTGGTGGATACGATCTCTACTATTCAATATTTAAAGACGGCAACTGGGGAGCGCCCATCAATTTCGGTCCCTCCGTAAACACTGAATACAACGAGTACCGGCCAATAATTGGTTTCAACTCCTCCTATACCAATAAATTCATGATATTCTCATCTGACCGTCCCGGTGGAAAGGGGGGTTACGACCTATATTTCAGGGGTGTTTCCTTTGATTATTAACCTTTAGGTAATCTATTTACACACACATTTTAGCCATATGGCCCGGGTTACTTAAATACGAACCCATATTGGCCATTTTACCTGTTGCTGCTCTTCAGTTTCGCGGCCATCAGGGTATTTTTCAACAAAGCGACTCTTGTCATTGGCCCCACACCACCCGGTACGGGGGTAATAAATGAACATTTAGGGGCAACATTCTCGAAATCGACGTCCCCTTTCAACCTCCATCCCCTCGGCAGATCGTCACATGACACCCTGGTTGTTCCCACATCTATCACAGCGGCGCCATGTTTTATCATATCGGCCTTCACAAAACCGGGAATACCGAGCGCGGCTATAACAATGTCGGCCTCAAGTAAAAGAGCCCCGATGTTGGGGGTACGGCTATGGGCAACAGTTACCGTGGCGTCTATGCCTTTTCGCGACATCAGGATACTGACCGGCCGGCCCACAATATTGCTTCTCCCCACAACCACACACCTTTTTCCGGCAGTCGGGATGTTGTATCTTTTTATCAACTCTAAAATCCCGTACGGTGTGGCCGGCAGATAAGATGGCAATCCTATGGTCATCCTTCCGATATTCACAGGATGGAACCCATCGGCATCTTTTGAGGGGTCAATAGCCTCTATTACCCTATGTTCCGAAATATGGTCGGGCAATGGCAACTGGACGATAAAACCGTCCACATGCTCGTCGGCGTTCAACTCGGCTATCTTCCCCAGAACCTCGCTTTCAGAGATATCAGTGTCATATTTAACCAATGAAGATTCAAAACCAACCTCCTGACAATCTTTTAGTTTATTAGCGACATATGATTGGCTTGAGGCATTATCGCCCACCAAAATCGTTACCAAGTTGGGAACTTTGCCCCCCTCCTTTTTAATTTTGGCCACCTCTTCGGAGATCTCCCTTCTAATGTCGGAAGCCACTTTCTTGCCGTCGATTAAAGTGTACATATCTTTTTGTTAAGAGTTATCTATATCGCTGTGCCAGTTTTGGCTTGCCCCCCTTAGAGACCATCTTCATCATCTTTTTTGTCTGGTCAAACTGTTTCAGCAGTTTGTTGACATCCTGTACCGTTGATCCGCTGCCATTGGCTATTCTCTTTCTCCTGCTACCGTTAAGCAGGGAGGGGTTACTCCTCTCCTCGGGTGTCATGCTCTTGATTATGGCCTCTATCCCCTTGAAAGCGTCATCGTCAATATCCAGATCCTTTATCTGTTTGCCCACTCCCGGGATCATGGCCATAAGATCCTTAACATTTCCCATCTTTTTTATCTGCTCTATCTGGGAGATAAAATCGTTGAAGTCGAATTGATCCTTGGCTATCTTTTTCTGGAGTTTCCGGGCCTCTTCGACATCGTATTGTTCCTGGGCTTTCTCGACAAGTGAGACAATATCGCCCATACCCAAAATTCTGTCGGCCATCCTCTTCGGATAAAAAACATCCAGAGCCTCCATCTTTTCGCCGGAACTGACAAATTTAACCGGTTTATCGACAACATATCTGATAGACAAGGCGGCACCACCACGGGTATCTCCATCAAGCTTGGTAAGAACCACGCCATCAAAGTTGAGCCGATCATTGAACTCTTTAGCAGTGTTTACGGCATCCTGACCGGTCATAGAATCGACAACAAACAGAATCTCATGGGGATTGACGGCATCTTTGATAGCCGCTATCTCCTTCATCATCTCCTCATCCACGGCCAAACGCCCCGCCGTATCGATTATAACGACATCGTTTCCGTTTTGTTTGGCATACTTGACCGCGTTTTTGGCTATCTGCACGGGATTCATATTGCCATCCTCCGTATATATCGGCGCTTCAACCTGCGTTGCCAACACCTTCAACTGCTCGATAGCCGCGGGACGGTAAACGTCGCCCGCCACCAGGAGGGGATTCTTGCTCTTCTTGGTCTTGAGCCATTTGGCCAGCTTCCCGCTGAAAGTGGTCTTACCGGAACCCTGCAAACCGGCGATAAGAATTATTGAAGGTGAATATTTTATGTTGATATCGCTTTTATCACCGCCCATGAGCTGGGAAAGCTCATCATGGACAATCTTGACCATCATCTGCGACGGGTTGACCGCTTTGAGTACCTCCTGTCCCAGTGCCTTCTCCTTGACAGTATCAGTGAACTGTTTGGCAATCTTGTAATTAACATCGGCATCCAACAAAGCCCGCCTAACATCTTTAAGTGTCTCCGCGATATTTATTTCAGTTATTCTACCCTGACCCTTAAGTATTTTAAAGGACTTTTCTAATCTTTCAGTTAAACTTTCAAACATATTTCGTAACTCTAAAAACCCAACAAATTTACATTCTTTCCGGCATTTCCATGCCCAACAACCCAACACCCGCCTTAAGTACAGATGCGGTGTAACCCGAGAGTTTCAACCTGAAAGCCCTCACGTTCACGTCCGGTTCGCCAAGAATGGACATATCATGGTAAAACTGGTTATACTCCTTGGCAAGATCATAGCAATAATTGGCCACCAAAGCGGGACTCAAAGTCTCGGACGCCTCACTGATAGTGGCGGGAAACCTGCCCAACAACTTTATCAGCGAGATCTCTTTATCCCCAATGTCAAGCACCGATGGCAGTTCAATATCGTTGTCTATACCCTCTGTTTCGGCTTTCCTGAAGACAGATTTGATCCTGGCATAGGTATATTGGATAAATGGACCGGTATTTCCATTGAAATCGATTGATTCGGCCGGATTGAAGAGCATATTCTTTTTGGGATCGACCTTTAGAATGAAATACTTAAGAGCGCCCAATCCCAGTTTATCGTAAAGATCTTCCTTTTCCTCCCCGGAAAAACCTGTCAACTTGCCAAGCTCCAGCGAAACCTTTTTCGCGGAATCCTTCATCTCCGCTATAAGATCATCAGCGTCCACAACCGTTCCCTCCCTCGATTTCATCTTTCCTTCGGGGAGCTCAACCATTCCGTACGAGAAATGGTGAAGTCCTTCCGACCACGGATACCCAATCTTTTGCAGTACCGACTTCAATACCTGGAAATGATAATTCTGCTCATTACCAACTACATATATACACTTATCGAAACCATATTCTTGATGCCTGAGCACCGCGGTCCCTATGTCCTGGGTCATATAAACAGCCGTTCCGTCAGATCTAAGCAACAACTTGTTATCCAGCCCCTCTTCGGTTAGATCCACCCATATAGAACTATCTTCTTTTTGATATAAGATATTGTTTTTCAACGCATCAAGAACTATATCTTTACCAAACATATAGGTCTCCGACTCATAATATATCTTATCAAACTCCACGCCCAACAGCCTGTATGTCTCATCAAACCCGGCATAAACCCACGAATTCATCGTTTTCCACAGTTCTATGGTCTCCCTGTCCCCGGCTTCCCATTTCAAAAGCATCTCTCTCGCCTCTTTCATAAGGGGAGCTTCATTTCTGGCCTCCTCTTCGGAAAGACCCTTTTCCTTCAGTTCCGCTACCTGTAGTTTAAGTTCCTGCTCAAAAACAACATAATACTTGCCAACAAGGTGGTCGCCTTTCATGCCGGACGACTCGGGAGTCTCTCCGTTACCCTTTTTCTGCCAGGCGAGCATCGACTTGCAAATATGTATGCCCCTATCATTTACAATATTGGTTTTTATCACCTTATGGCCGCAAGCCTCAAGTATTTTACACAATGAATATCCCAACAGATTGTTGCGTATATGTCCCAGATGCAACGGCTTATTGGTATTAGGCGATGAGTACTCCACCATGATTGTCCCCGGTTTCGCGGCGACAGCCCTTGCGAACAACTCCTTTTGAGAGGCCATATCTTTGAAGAAGGAGTACCACCATGCGGAAGAGATGACAATATTCAGAAACCCCTTTATGACGTTATACTCCCGAACATCGGCGCAATTCTCCCTGAGATAACCGCCTATATCCCCGGCAGTGAGTTCAGGAGACTTTTTTGAGAACCTGAGCAAAGGAAAGACCACCAAAGTGTAATCTCCCGTAAAATCCTTTCTCGTATCGGAAATTTGAACCAGACTTTCTTCTATATCTACGTTATACAACGATTTGACAGCCTCAACGACTTTTCTTGCAAGAATCTTCTCCATCAATGATCGAATTAAGGCGCGAATATAATGCGCCAAAACGATTTATCCTATAACTGACAGCGATAGCTACCCCCTAGTTCCCTTCATCCGCGGGAGTCTCAGTTTCTTCCACAGGAGCCTCAATTTCTTCCTCAAGAACAAGAGGTTCCTCATAAATCACATCGTAGATGGCAAGCTTTTTATTTGTGATATCGGCTATATAAACCATATATGTGATCTTGTTCAATCCAAGATATTGCATATAGATATCCGGAGCGGGACCGGTAGTGTATCCCTCTCCATTTATTTCGCATGTAATCTCGGCCTTTGGGAAAGCTTTCGGGAAACGACGGTACTCCGTGGTATCATGGGAAGGTATATTGCCAAAAATAATGGTCGTATCCGACATGGTCACCGTAAGAGCGATAAAATCGACATCGGTATAGTTATAAATTCTCACATCTGTCGGTCCCTCAGGATCGAATTCCGTTTTTTTGCAAGCAACCGCCAATATTGCCACAACAGCCAGAAGTAATAACTTTTTCATGGATTGATATTCTTTTGTTTATGTAACCTCTTGCCAACACAATAACCTTATTCCGACCACTCTTACATCCATTATAGCGATCAAAAAAGATCTTATCCCTAAATTTTATACAAAATCTGGAGCAAGGTAATATTTTTTCCGGAAATAAAGTAAAGTAAGGTGGTCATATGATTTCCAGGGTACTGGCCGGCACCCAACCCTTGTTGCCATCTGACAATCTGATTTCCAGCCACTCTCCCACCCGGTCCGTAACCTCCACCTTTGTGCCTTCATGCAGGATAAAGAGATCATTGCCACTATCGTCCGGTGAACTTTTGCCCCTTACCTGTGGTGAGAATATAATCGCCGATTCGTTGTGGTAAACAAGGTTCCTGCTCCTTATGGAATTTGCCAAAGAGATGGAGGCAAAAAACAGCATCACCAAAGCTACCCAGAAAGCGGCTACCTTCAACTTATAGCTGGATGTAAAAAAATAGACCGATAATAAAACCAGGCAAACAATAAAGGAGACAATGCTGAAAACCGCCCAAGTGTTGGAAGGAAGCAACAACGAAACCACATTGAACCACCTCACGAAAAAGAGTTCAGGTATCTCTTCCAGCCTATCAACTATCCTGGTCCTTGCTATCTGAAGATTATAGTTGATATCCTCATCTGTGGGATCCAGTAGCAGAGCCCTCTCATAGAAGAGGATGGAACCGGGGATATTGTTCAGCTTAAAATAGGCATTGCCGATATTATAACATAGCGGAGAGGAGGTGTATCCTGTCTTGTAAATAGCCAGCCACTCCTCCAGGGCTCCGGAATAGTCGCCTTCAGAAAACAATTCGGTTCCCCTGTCAAATTGAACGTTCCTGTCGGTCTCCCGCGCCGTAACGGCAGGAAGTATAAGGAGATTCATAAGTAACACCATAAAAACAAACCGCTTCATTTTCATTGTCTTTTCTTTATAAACTATCTTTTTGCCTACGTGTGGTCACCATTTTACTATCTTCCTACAAATCCCTCAAGATAATTGATAAATCCCAATGCCCTTGCGTAGAGATCGGATGCCTCTGCCTCCGATGATGAAGGGGCATACCTGGCAAATTCATAAGTATCTATTATCTGTGACAGTTCGTCTATCTTATTGTCATCCACTCCTTTACTTTTCAATATTTCCATTATGGCCTTTTTGTTGAGCGACGATTGGGGAACCGAAAATTTATCGCCCAGGTATCCCCATAACGCCTTGAGAACCTCCTCGTAGAACCTCTCCATATCATTTTTTGCCAGACATTCCGAAGCTAC
>DUOU01000064.1 GCA_012838685.1 Bacteroidota bacterium
ATGATACCGGGATGGTACTCGACAAGCTAGGAATAGCCGTTAGAACCGGCACACACTGCGCCCAACCCGTAATGCGAAGATTCGGCATTGAGGGAACAGTGAGGGCATCGCTCTGTTTCTACAACACATTCGAGGAGATAGATAGGCTGGCAGAAGGAATTGAGAGGGTGAAATCTATGTTTTAAAAGGGGATAAATCAATTGTTTTATAATGCAAGGGAGGTAAAAAGCCGCAAAATGGAGATAAAAAAGGTTCAAGAGGAGATAGTGGAGGAGTTTTCGATGTTCAACGACTGGATGGAGAGGTACAATCTTTTGATAGATATGGGAAAGTCATTGCCACTGATAGATCCAAAATACAAAACCAACGAGTTTCTTATCGAGGGATGCCAATCGAAAGTCTGGTTATATCCCCAATTTGATGGAGAAAAGATCAAATTTACCGCAGACAGTGACGCCATAATAACAAAAGGCATTGTTAGCCTGCTTATCAGGGTTTTATCAGACAGAACACCAGATGAGATCTTGGAAGCCGACCTCAGTTTTATCGACGAGATCGGACTCAGGCAGAACCTGTCCCCTACCCGGTCAAACGGGCTTTTATCAATGATCAAGAGGATGAAAACCTTCGCCCTGGTGTACAAGAACAAGGGAGAGTGAAGGTCGCTTTCCGCATAAACAGCAGATAGTCAAGGTAGTTAACCCTTATCGTACAACGAATTAAAAAAAGAAAATGGAGTTAGAAGAGAAACTTGAAATAGAGAAACGGCTCATTGGGGTTTTAAAAAGCATATATGACCCCGAGATACCTGTCAACATATACGATCTGGGGCTGATCTACAGCATTGAAGTGGATGACGAACGTACCGTACATCTTACGATGACCCTCACCGCCCCCAACTGCCCCATGGCCGAAGAACTTGTCGAAGAGGTATTATACAAAGTCAACGGTACCCGTGGCGTGGAGAAGGTGGATTTCAACCTGACATTCGATCCGCCATGGAGCAGAAATATGCTCTCCGAAGAGGCAAAGCTGGAACTGGGGTTTTTATAAAATTCCCTATTGTAACACGATCTTTTGGCTGAAACCCAAACTTCTGATTACAATAAAGTATACTCCCCTCGGCAAAAAGGAGAGATCGGTACCATAAGATACAACATCCTTGAGTGGCTCTGTTTTGACAACTTTTCCCGATGAGTCGATTATTTCCAACATGGAATCATTGGGGAACGCGGTCTCGGATATTATCCTTATAGCCCCCGAGGCCGGATTGGGATATACCTTTATCTCCCGGACATAAATATCCCCTATACCTGTGGTCGGGCCTATATTTACCTGTAATGTCGCCGTATCGCTGACGCAACCGTGTTCATTGGTGGAATAGCTGTTAAGAACTCCTTTTCCTCCACTTCCCCACTGGACTTGTATTGAGTTATCTGTCGGATAAGAGAGTATGTTGCCACCCGTATGGTACCAAGAATAATCAACATCCGCGTTTTCCGGGACAGAATAAACAACAATTTCATCTTCCGATACATCAATCTGGCCCGCGATATCGAACGATACCGGGGAAGGATAGAAATTCAACCTCTTTTCCCTGGAATACAGAGTTAAGTCCGGTGCGAGCGCATTTGTTACTACACATCTGTAAGAGCCGCTGTCGGCCTCGCGCAAATAGTCTATTTCAAGTGGGTTTGAAGCAACACCCGGCAGCAATACGTTGTCTTTATACCATGCGTAGCCGTTGTTTTCGTGGCTATCGGAAATAGTGTAAGAAAAATCTGATCTCAGGCACCTGTGGATATCCTCCGTGATTTCGACGCTGTCCTGTGGGGCGTACGAAAAATATGCGTTCGGCACCCCAATATTTGGTATTATATCGTCAAAGGTGAGGTTGTTGTTTCCGACCCATAAACTATCCAAATGACTGTGAGTCAGGGTCGGCAGAAAATCAAAACCACAATTATTTAGATTTAAATTTTTAAGTTTCTTGAGATTATTCAACCCAGAAGGGATGCTCCCCAACAATTGATTGTTGTTTAAGTATAAATAACAAAGCCTCGAAAGGTCGCTGAACTCGGAGGGAATATTTCCTGTTAACTGGTTGTCGTTTAACCTTAAATCGTAAAGATTCGAAAGACTCCCGAGTTCCGGAGGGATGTTACCCGTCAATTGGTTTTTTGATAAATACAAGAGTCCAAGGCCCGAAAGGTTTCCTAGTTCAGAAGGAATGCTACCCGTTAATTGATTGTTGTTCAAATATAAATACCAAAGATTCAAAAGATTACCAAGCTCGGAAGGAATGTTACCCGTTAATTGGTTGTTGTTCAAATATAAATACAAAAGATTCAAAAGATTACCAAACTCAGAAGGAATTTCCCCCATTAATCGGTTGGAGGATAAATATAACTCATAAAGTTTTGAAAGGTTTCCAAGCTCAGGGGGAATGTTTCCCGTTAATTGGTTGTCGTTTAAATATAATCTTGTAAGGTTCGAAAGGTTGCCAAGTTCGGAAGGAATGTTGCCCGTCAATTGGTTGTTGTTTAAATATAAATACAAAAGTTTCGAAAGGCTGCCAAGTTCGGGAGGAATGTTGCCTGTTAACTGGTTGTTGTTTAAATATAAGTATTCAAGGTTCAAAAGGTTGCCAAGTTCGGGAGGGATCTCCCCCATTAATCGGTTGGAGGATAAATATAACTCATAAAGTTTTGAAAGGTTTCCAAGTTCAGGGGGGATGTTTCCCGTTAATTGGTTGTCGTGTAAATATAAAGACCCAAGTTTCGAAAGGTTGCCAAGCTCAGGGGGGATATTTCCCGTCAATTGGTTTTTGTGTAAAAATAAAGACCCGAGATTCGAAAGATTGCCGAGTTCGGGAGGGATCTCCCCCGTCAATTAGTTGTTAGATAAAATTAGACCGGAAAGGTTCGAAAGGTTGCCAAGTTCGGGAGGGATGTTGCCCGTCAATTGATTGTTGTATAAACCTAGACTGGAAAGGTTCGAAAGGTTGCCAAGCTCGGGAGGAATCTCCCCCGTCAATTGGTTGTAGCACAAACCTAAACCGGAAAGGTTCAAAAGGTTGCCAAGTTCGGGAGGGATGTTTCCAGTCAATTGGTTATTTCCAAAATATAGGTTTCTAAGATTCGAAAGGTTTCCAAGCTCGGGAGGGATATTTCCCGTCAATTGGTTGTCGTGTAAATATAAAGACCCAAGTTTCGAAAGATTCCCAAGTTCAGGAGGGAGGTCGCCTGTTAACTGGTTGCCGTTTAAATGCAAGTATTCAAGGTACAAGAGGTTACCTAATTCAGGAGGGAGATCGCCTGTTAACCGGTTAGCCTGAAGAGATATTCTTGTTACTCTATTATCATTGACTGTTATTCCATACCATTCAGAAATAGGCCTGGAAGTGAGCCAATTGGTATTATTGGTCCAAGATGGGCCATTTGTTGAGTTGTAAAAAGCGACAAGCGCCAAAGAATCTTGTTCTCTCTGAGTTTGGGCGAACAAGGAATTAAATGATATTAAAAAACATACCGCTAAGGTGAGATGATTTTTGATTGGCCTAATATTGTTCATATTGTAATGTGGTATAATTGTTTCGGACTCAGTTTTTTATCTTCTTGACTTATTTCTTTAACTCATTCTTCAACAAATATAATCAATATAAAAACTCAAATATATACTCCCAACTCTATTTTTAGGGGCCAAATTCTCCGTTACCTGCATAAAACAGCACCGGGCCGGTACCGCTCCCGGGATCAAAGCCGACAATTATCGGAACTTTGTCCAAAAAGGTGATACCAACCCGGTGCCTTGTCAATACTGAACGGGCATTATGCCCCTTTGGTCGCTTCTGTTAGGGAAGAGCGAGGAAAGAGGCGGCAAACGCCAGGATCGCGTAAAGTTCGGGGAAAACCGCCAGAATCATAGTGTTCGCGAAAACATCGTTTCCGTTGCTCATCTCATTGATACCATTGGCTACCACCGAAGCCTGTTTGATTCCTGAATATAAACCCACAATACCAAGCGCCACGCCAGCGGCGAAAAGGGCCAAACCCTGGTTTAGATTGATCATCCCATCCATAGCTCTCAATCTGCTTAACATAAGGAAAAATCCGGCAAACCCGTATAGCCCCTGTGTAGAAGGCAGAGCACAAAGAACCAGAGATTTACCGAAAATATCGGGATTCTTTTTCATAGCGGCTATGGCTGAGTTACCTCCCATAGAAACACCGATAGCACTACCCACACACGACAACGCGAGCATAACAGCCATTCCAACATAAGCAAAAATCAATGGTAAAGTTTCCATAACAATATAGGTTTTAATTATTTATTTGTAACTGATTAATTAATGTTCATTTTTACTGAGAGGTTTGTAGGCTTTTCCTCCACCTGTAAACCCCGCGTTCTTGTAAAATTCCACAATTGTTAGTCGTAATGGGTGCACAAACGCTCCAAGACCCGATATTGCCAAAACAAATATATGTCCGAATATCAGGAACAATACCGAAATCACCCATCC
>DUOU01000065.1 GCA_012838685.1 Bacteroidota bacterium
ATTATATCATCAAGAGCGACGATCCCACAAAATTGCTGATAATATCTATAAGCCTGATAATAGGTGGTGGCATAGGAAATATTATAGACAGGATACTCTACGGCTCAGTGACTGATTTCCTGTTTTTTGACTTTGTAATATTCCACACCGGTATTGTCAATATGGCCGATATCGCCGTAACAACCGGTTTCTTCATGCTACTGCTCGACGCATTTTTAAGCAAAACATCCCGAAAAAACAAAGAATAACAGACGTAAAAGGGACAACAGGACAACCATTAACCAATAAAATTATGAAAGTATTGAAAATTATGAAAGTATTGTTCACATTGATTCTTAGTCTCTCCTTTCTGCAAAGTAACGGACAGCAATACTCTAAAAAATGGAGAGATATAGACTATGCCGGAGATTTGGCCATAAGCCACAGGCTCGACATTTATCTTCCTGTTTCAGCGGAGAGTTCTTATCCCGCTGTTTTGGTTATCTGCGGAAGCGCATGGTTTGAAGATAACACAAAAGATGAGGCTTTCAGAATTATGGCCAAACCATTACTTGATGCCGGTTTCGCGGTAGTTACGGTAAATCACCGGTCAAGCAGGCAAGCTGTTTTCCCGGCGCAAATAAATGATATCAAGGCGGCTGTTCGCTTTATAAGGGCAAACGCCGAAAATTATCGGATAAATCCGTCATTTATCGGAATAACCGGTTTCTCATCGGGAGGCCACCTTTCGTCATTGGCGGGAACTTCGGGAGGTGTTGGAAAGTATACCGTAAAAACAGCGAGCGCCGATCTTGAAGGCAATATCGGAAGTTATACAAACTACAGCAGCAGTGTAGATGCTGTTGTAAATTTTTTCGGGCCTACAAATTTTTTGCTGATGGATTCCTGCGCCGGAGGGGACCCATCACATGATTTGGCCGATTCACCTGAATCGACCCTGATAGGGGGAGCCATTCAAGACAACCCCGACAAATGCGCATTGGCTGACCCCATTACATATATCGATGCCGATGACCCTCATTTTCTGATCATCCATGGGGATAAAGACCCACTTGTCCCGCATTGTCAGAGTGAAGTTCTTTTCAATGCTTTACAAAAGGCAGGTGTCGAAAGCCAGTTTATAACGGTTCCGGGAGGGGGCCACGGACCCGGAGTTTTTGAAGAGGAATATTTTAATATGATGACCGACTTCTTCCTGAAGGAATCTGCCAATAAGATAAAATAGCCCCCATGTTAAAAAGAATAGGCGGCAATCCCTGGTTTAAGAGATATAAATTATATACACCTGTCCAGAAACTGCTTTCCGTTTTCCGCAACAGCAGCTTTTCCAAAACAATTAAATTAGGTATATTGTTCGCTTATCATAAAAATGAGATCATGAAAAAAACATTTCTGATAATAATATTGATTTCTACCTGGATAACCACTGTTTCATCCCAGGAAAATACCAGGTGGAGGGGGCCTTCGGCCGACGGTATCTACCCTGACAAGGGATTGCTCAAAAGCTGGCCGACAGGCGGACCCGAGATACTATGGTCATTTGAACAGTTGGGAGTGGGTTTCGCGTCTCCCACCTTTTACGGTGGTTACATATATATCCCCACAATGCTGGAAGACCAGGGCTACATATTTAAACTCGATATGTCAGGGAATCTGGTATGGAAAGCAAAATACGGCACCGAATATACCGATAGATATCCTGGTACCCGCTCTTCGGCAACAGTTGCCGGAGATTTGTTGTACATGCTGAGCGGTATCGGAAAGCTTGTATGTATGGATACAAAAGACGGTACTATCAAGTGGAGCAAAGAACTTACGGGGGATTTTGACGGAGTGATCAACCGCTACGGCTATAATGAGACAATTGTAGTCGATGGCGACAGGTTGTACACCACTCCCGGCGGGACAAAAAACAATATTGTGGCATTGGACCGTTTCACGGGCAACCTGATCTGGACCTGCCCGGGCAAGGGAGAGAAGGCCGCTTACTGCACCCCACAGCTGATAAGGCTTCCTGAACGCACCATTCTTGTTACACATACTGAATCGCACATACTGGGCGTTGACACCGGTAACGGGGAACTCCTCTGGTCTTACCCGTGGGCAAACCTCCGCCTCGAACATCAGAACACACCTATCTACAAAGACGGTCTCCTTTTCTGTTTGAGCGGTTACGGCATGGGGGCAATAATGCTCAACCTGAGCGCCAACGGAACTTCAGTAACGAAACGGTGGTTCGACCAATCCTTCGACTGTCGTATGGGGGCCGCTGTCCTCCTGGACGGCTACCTATACGGTTCAGGGCATAACAATCCTTCATGGCAATGCTACAATTGGCTCACCGGCGAAAAAATGTACTCCTCCCGCGACCTCTTCATGGGTCCTGTGATCTCCGCCGACGGGATGCTCTATTGCTACAGCGAAAGGGGCGAAATAGCTCTTGTCAAACCAGATCCATCAGGCTTCAACATAATAAGCCGGATGACAATCCAAAAAGGAAGCGGAACACATTGGGCACATCCCGTAATTCATGAGGGTGTTCTATACGTGCCGCGAGGAAACGCACTGATCGCCTATAATATCCGACAAATATGAATTTCCGGATAAAGCAGGGGTAATCCATATTGGCCGGTCACCCTGTCATATTCCGTCGGGGAATGGAATATATTTCCGCGGACCATTTGATTAATCCGGCCCCGGATGGCCAACTTTAACCTATGGAAAGCAATCAGTTGTATGGTTGGCAACCGCACAACATATCAATACCGGTACGTTGGCACAGGAATACCAATATAAGTTTTTACAATCCTAAAATTTTACTGAACTTTTGTCTTTTGGAAATTATTTTCTTTGGAAATGTTTTCTATTGGAAATTATTTTATATATTCGCACCGGATTAACAACACAATTAATACGACAACACCATGAAAACAGTAAAATTGACGGAAAAGGATTTTTTGGCCAAGGTGGCCGACTACAAAGCAAACCCACGGGAGTGGATTTATCTGGGCGAAAAGCCGGCAATAATAGATTTTTATGCCGACTGGTGCGGGCCATGCAAAATGATAGCTCCTATTTTGGAAGAGCTGGCCGATGAATATAGCGAGGATATCGTCATATACAAAGTCGATACCGAAACGGAACAGGAACTGGCGGCGGCGTTCGGCATCCGTTCCATCCCTTCGATCCTTTTCATCCCGATGAAGGGGTCGCCCCAAATGGCACAGGGAGCTCTGCCAAAAGCGACATTGAAAGAGGCCATCGACGAAATCCTGCTAGGCAAGAAGAACTGATATTGGTGCAGGGATATTGTCAAACCGTATATCTTTCGTTGTACAACAACAATATGGCAGCAATATCCCGGCAAAGAACAAATAGATTTTAAGGCGATGATCAACCAGATTACGATGGAACCATTGTGCCGGATAAGGGACATCCTCCGTTCCATCAACGATTTTGAAAGCCAGTTCCATGAGAAACATGGAATCTCTCTCAATGAAGGAATGTTGCTCTGCACGATATCCAAAATGGGCAGATGCTCCTCCGGCAGGATAGCCGAGGTATTGGGAATAACCTCATCAAACGCCTCCAAGGTGATCGTATCCGCGGAAAAAAAGGGTTTCATAGAACGGATTGTAGGCAAAGAAGACAGAAGACAAATGCACTTTATTATGACCGATAAAGGCCATAAAAAAGTTGAATCGTTTAAGTCCGATTCAAGGGAGATTCTATCGGTAATAGAGAGGATAAAGGAGATGTAGTTACAAATATTGTCTCCGCAGTGGACAGAGCACTATCCATCGCATATTTTTAGTGCCATTTTTGGATTGTCTTTAACCTGAATTGATTACTTTTAGGTTTTGTCGAAAGGTCAAATTCAAATTGGCCTTTCGACAAGCCTGTTTCAGGGCCTTAAGAACATTAAATATTAAAAGTCTATGAGTTGCCGATCTATACTTGCTCTGGCTTGCT
Organism: Bacteroidota bacterium; assembly: GCA_012838685.1. Classification (GTDB taxonomy): domain Bacteria; phylum Bacteroidota; class Bacteroidia; order Bacteroidales; family VadinHA17; genus LD21. Next base: position 3,973 of record DUOU01000065.1, read on the forward strand.
TAAGTGGGATACTTTTAATCGGCTGTTCCGTTCAAAGCGAAAAGCTTCCTGACGGAAAACTTCCCACAGTGGAAATTAACGGGATTGAGATAGCCGATCTGGATCCGTATCTGCTGGCCCCGGTAAACATTAAACTAAGCCAATTGGCCGAAAATATCCGGGTTGTGCCTTTGGAGACCAATCCGGAATGTATGCTTCCCGAAAGGGTTGATTTTCAGATAGGCGAAAAATATATAATCGCCAGGAACCAAACCCGGGGAGATGTTTTCCAGTTTTCATCTGACGGATCATTTATCAGAAAAATTATTGTTTCCGGCTCCGCTCCCGGTGAATTCCTTGGTGTACCCATATTATGTCTCGCTGAAAAGGAAGATTTGTTGTTAGCGTTCAGATCGGATCTTACATATTTATATAGTTTGTCGTCAGGTTCTTTCTTGGGATCTTGTGACAAACCTCTGCTCAATCCGGACGAATCTTTATATGAATGCCGATATTTGGGAGACTCCCTTCTCCTCGTTTCATATACAAAACAATTTATAAACGAAACGACAACCATCAAATGCGGGATAAAAATCAAGACAATAGATGGGAAGCTAATCTGGGAAAAGGGATTTGATTACGGATCCAGGTTTGTTTTGTCCTTTGATGATGTCAATTTCCTCCTGGGGAGCAATATTTCACTGCTTTCTACGGACAATACCGATGAATACATTATCCAAATTAACGATCAGGACACCGTTTACTCGTTAAATACCGGAACATATTCGTTGCGTCCAAGACTATTGAAAAGGTTCGAGAAAATCAAGATCGATGGCTTCCCGGTCAACGGTGACGTGCCAAATTCTGGAATGGAAGAGCAAGAGTTTGCCAGTGTAAACGGATATCAGTTGAAACACTATATCCATATTGTCGATAAAGCCGACAATAATCTTTTAGTGTCGGGGGAAAGGTTTTTTATACTCTACGATTATAACACAAAACAGGCCCATAGAATAGTAAACTATGAGAACGATTTTCTCGGTTTTTCACGAGATATAGATATAGAAGTCATAGAAGCCAGTGACGACTTTTACCACCACAATTTACCTGTTTTGTCAAAACCAAACGGGAAACTTGTTGAGGTACATGAAGCCTTCCACTTTTTGGACCATGCGGCCAGGACACTGGAAAATCCCGAGCTTGATCCGCTAGCCGGAAAGAGGCTCCGGGATATTACCGGCAAAGTGACAGAAACCAGTAATCCTATCCTGCTGATTGGCGACATGAAGAAAAAGGTCGATTAGTAATTATTTGGATCGTAATATCAATTTCTTTATCTTTTTTATTAACTTGAAGGGTTGATAATTTTTGTTAAAACAATAAATTTGAAGTATCGCGGATCAACGACATAACGTTAATAAATTATATATATCCCATAAAAAACAACCATAATGAAACATTTGATTATCGGAGGAGTGGCGGGAGGCGCCACGGCAGCGGCCAGAATCCGCAGAGTAGACGAGTCGGCTGAAATAGTCCTTCTCGAAAGAGGAAAACATATATCATACGCCAATTGCGGCCTTCCCTATTACATCGGCGGCACAATAGAGGATAGGGAGAGGCTCTTTTTGCAAACCCCGCAATCGTTCAAAAACCGTTTCAATGTCGATGTCAGGGTAGAGAACGAGGCGATAGCCATTGATCCGGCAAAAAAAACTGTGACAGTACGCGGGGCTGATGGCAACGAGTACACTGAGAACTACGACAATCTGCTGCTCTCGCCCGGAGCACACCCTGTAAAACCGCCACTGCAGGGAGTCGATCTGGAAGGAATATTCACTCTTCGCGACGTAAGCGACACCGATAGGATCAAAAATTATATCACATCCCGTGATCTGAAAAGGGCTGTAATTGTTGGTGCCGGATTTATCGGCCTGGAGATGGCCGAAAACCTCCATCATATCGGCGCTGAAATCATCGTCGTCGAGCTGGCCAAACAGGTTATGTCGCCTATCGACTTCTCCATGGCCGCCCACGTTCACCAACATCTTTTACAGAAAGGGGTCGCGCTATATCTCGAACGAAGTATCAATAGTTTTTCCCGCAAAGGGGAGCAAATTGAAGTTCATTTCAAAGATGGAGAGATTGTTGCAACCGATATGGTCATACTCTCAATAGGGGTACGACCGGAAACCTCCCTGGCGGAAGCGGCCGGAATAAAAATAGGCGAAACGGGCGGTATTTGGGTAAACGAATACCTGGAGACCTCCAAAAAAAATATTTACGCCGTTGGCGACGCCATCGAGTTCCCTCATCCTCTTACGGGCAAACCCTGGCTAAACTACCTGGCCAATCCGGCCAACCGTCAGGGTCGCATTGTGGCCGACAATATGGTTTTCGGCAATAAAACGAAATATGAGGGGGCAATAGGCACCTGCATCGCCAAAGTTTTTGATATGACTGTCGCCTCGACGGGCCTTCCCGGCAAAAAACTGAAACAGATGGAGATAGCTTACGGCGCTTCATGGACACATTCCGGATCACATGCCGGGTACTATCCCAACTCCACTCCACTCAGCCTTAAGATCACTTTCGACCCTGCTACCGGAAAGTTGTATGGCGGACAATGCGTTGGATATAGCGGCGTGGACAAACGTATCGACCAGATAGCCCTGCTGATCAAAAACGGCGGAACAGTTTACGATCTGATAAAGATTGAGCACTCTTACGCTCCTCCATTCTCTTCGGCAAAGGATCCTATAGCCATTGCCGGGTATGTAGCATCCAATATAATCAGCGGCGCGATGCCCATCCTGACATGGAGAGAAATTCAGGATGTACATCTCGACGATGCGGTGATTGTTGACGTTCGCACCAGGGATGAACACGCTATGGGCGCGATACCCGCTTCCATAAATATTCCTGTTGACGAGCTCAGAAACAGACTGGACGAATTGCCAAAAAACAAGGAAATAATCATCTATTGCGCTATCGGTCTGCGCGGATATCTTGCCACAAAAATCCTCACGCAGAACGGTTTCACGAGAGTTAAGAACCTATCCGGCGGATACAAGACATATTCTACGGCTGTTGCCCCGGTCAGACGGATTGAACCGGTGGTACTGCCCAACGACAAGAGCCACAACATCGACCAGCAAAACATGCGGGCAGAGATCAGGCAGATGAGAGTCGATGCCCGCGGTCTGCAGTGTCCCGGCCCCGTCCTCAAACTGAAAGAATCAATTGACACCATAAACGAGGGAGAAAGGGTCGAAATAGTGGCAACCGACGCCGGGTTCGCCCGGGATGCCCAGGCATGGTGCAACACTACCGGTAATACCCTTATATCCAGTGTAGAGGACAAGGGAAACTATACTGTCATCGTGGAAAAAGGGTCGCCAAAGAGCGGTAAAACGGTAACTTCATACGGCAGGGGGAAGACATTTATAATGTTCAGCGACGATCTCGACAAGGCCCTGGCAACATTCGTACTGGCAAATGGTGCCGCCGCCACCGGAGAAAAAGTCACTATTTTCTTTACCTTCTGGGGGCTGAATGTCATCAAAAAAGTGGAAAAACCGCAGGTTTCAAAGGATATCTTCGGAAGATTGTTCGGGACAGTGCTTAAGTCAAATTCCCAAAAACTCCAACTGTCGAAGATGAAGATGCTGGGTCTGAGCGGTAAGATGACCCGTTATATAATGAAGAAAAAAGGTATTGACTCCCTTGAGTCGTTGCGCGACCAGGCATTGGCCAACGGAGCTGAGTTCATAGCCTGCCAGATGTCGATGGACTTCATGGGAATCAAAAGGGAAGAGCTGCTCGACAATGTTACTGTCGGCGGAGTGGCCACATATATGGAGCGAGCCGATAACGCCAATCTGAACCTCTTCATTTAGAGTATTTTACAGTTATGACATTACAAGATATCAGAATTTTTAAATTTTGATATCTTTGTAATGTCATGGGTATTTTGGATCAGCATATAGGCCAAATCATGGGACTTAGCGGATCAAGCGAGGCAAGTTCACCGTTTATAAGGATTTTTTTTGCGAGAAAAATTGTTGTTTAAATTATTGCTTACCACTTAATCAAACTAGGAATATGCGGACAGAAAGAGATTTTTTGGGGGAGATGGAGATCCCCCGTGACGCGCTATACGGAATAAACTCGGTTAGGGCAAGGGAGAATTTTCCCGACACTGCCCCCTTTCATCCCGAATGGTACCGGGCAATGGCCACTGTCAAGCGGGCCTGTTATATCACCGCGAGAGATTTTATCGAAAAGAGTTCGGAAAAATATGACCTGAAAACTTTACCGATAAAATTCCCCTCCGTGGATATACTTAAAACCCTCGAAAAATGCGCCCTAAAATGTGAAGAGGGGGAGGGTTTCGACCATTTTATAGTTCCGGCCGTTTCGGGCGGTGCCGGCACAAGTATCAACATGAACATAAATGAGATACTCTCCAATATGTCGCTGTTGATGCTGGGCAAAAAACCGGGTGAGTATTCGTTTGTCGACCCAATTGAGAGCGCCAATATCTTCCAATCGACCAACGACGTGGTCCCCACGGCTTTGAAAGTGGCCGCGATGCGGCTCCTGATGGACCTTGAAAAGAGTATAAACAGGCTCCGCGGGGAGGTAGAGGCCAAAGAGAAAGAATACCGCAACGCCATCCGCATGGGCTATACCCAGATGCAGGCGGCAGTGCCGACCACTTACGGCAGATTGTTCAGCGGGTACGGCGATGCTCTTTCGCGCGACTGGGGGAGAGTTTCCAGGTGCCTGGAAACAATCAAAGTGGTGAACCTCGGCGGAAGCGCCATCGGCACATCGGTATCGGTGCCAAACTACTTTGTAATGGAGGTTACCCGGACACTCCAAAAAATTACCGGCCTGCCGATGACACGGGGTGAAAACCTATCGGATGCCACCAGTAATCTGGATCCATTTGTAGAGGCGCACGGAATTCTGAAAGCGCACGCCGTAAACCTTGAAAAGATGGTGAATGATCTCAGAATGCTGGGATCCGATCTACGCGGTACCAGTAAAATATCTATCCCGAAAAAACAGGTGGGCAGCTCTATAATGCCCTCCAAGGTCAATCCCGTAATACCGGAGTTCGTCATAAGTTCCTGCCATAAAATATATGCGAACGACCAGCTGATATCCTCTTTGTCGGCCCAGGGCTGCCTGGAACTTAACGCTTACCTGCCGGTGATCGGTCACGCCCTGCTGGAAAGCCTGAAACTGCTGATAGCTTCGAACAATACCTGCGCCATGAATTTGGTAAGCGGAGTGGAAATAGACCCAAAGGCCGAAGAGGAGAGGATACTTAAAAGTCCGACAATCTCCACCCTGCTACTACCTTACATAGGCTACAAAAAATCCGGAGAGGTGGCTGAGTTGATGAAAAAAGAGAATATAACCATCATCGAGGCCAACAAAAGAATTGGTTGCGTGGACGAAAAAATTTTGCTGGAACTGCTAAAACCCTCCAATCTGGCGCAGGGAAGTTTTCTACTGGAGAATATCGCTAAAGGGGAGGAAAAAAAGTGAGACCGGGCAGGGAGAACAAACCTCATATCGGCATATTCGGCAGGAGAAACAACGGCAAAAGTTCCATGATAAACGCCCTGTGCGGACAGGATGTCGCCATTGTATCCGACATTGCCGGAACAACAACCGACCCCGTAAAGAAAAGCATCGAGATACATGGTGTCGGTCCGGTCATAATTATTGACACCGCGGGTATAGATGATGAGAGCCGCCTTGGCACGCTCAGGGTAAAAAAGACTGTTTCCGTTATCAAACAGATTGATATGGCCATACTGGTCATCGCCAATAACCTGTTGGGGAAGTTTGAGCTGGAACTGGCAAAAAACTTCAATAAAAACGGTATCCCTTTTCTGGTAGTCCACAACAAAAATGATATGGCACCGGCCACCCCGGAGACAAAAAAAGCTGTCCGCGAATCAATCGGCAAAGAGTTGATACCCTTTTCAGCCGTGGAACCTGAAAATTTTATCGCCAAACTCCTGGACGCAATAAATGCCACTATACCGGAATCCTCTTACACCCGGAAGGGTCTGCTGGGAGATCTGGTAAGTTATGGCGACATAGTTCTGTTGATTACTCCGGTGGACATAGAGGCTCCCGAGGGGAGGATGATACTGCCGCAGGTGCAGACTATCAGGGATCTGCTCGACAATGACTGTGTCGCTATTGTACTCAAGGAGCGCGAAGTGGACGGATTCCTGAGAAAAACGGGCATCAAACCCAATCTGGCGATAACCGACAGCCAGGTGTTCCTAAAAGCCGATGCCTCCATACCCAGGGAGATACCGCTGACAAGTTTCAGTATAGTGCTGGCACGGCAAAAAGGAGATTTCCAGGAATATATCAAGGGGACTCCCAAAATAAGGGAGTTGAAGGAGGGCGACAGGGTACTGATGCTGGAGTCATGTTCCCACCACGTATCATGCGACGATATCGGTCGGGTCAAAATTCCCCGCTGGATATCGAATTTCACCGGCAAATCATTGAAATTCGATACGGTAGCGGGACTGGACGAGCTGCCCCGGCCAATAGAGGAATACAGCCTTGTTATCCAGTGCGGGGGCTGTATGATAACCCACCGGCAGTTGGTAAACCGGCTCAAAGAGGCCAAAGATCACGGCATTCCCATCACCAACTACGGTATGGCCATAGCCTATGTTCACGGTATATTCGACAGGGCGGTGGAGCCGTTCATGGGAAAGAAAGAGCCGGGTCACGATATTCTTTAGAATCAGGGGGCATATTTGGCTCCATTGAGCATACCCTGGATATCGGTATCCACCATCAACTCTTCAAGAGAGGCATCACTGTTCTTCATATAGGACTCAACAATCCTGAAACCGATCCACGTGGCGGCACGAGCCGGCGATTCATTGGTAAAATATGAGGTAAAGGGACCCTCCCCTATCAGTTTTTGTACCACAAACCTATCGCTGCTGAACAGAAGATCATTCTCCATAAGGTATGTCCACATCTGGCTCTCATTGTTCCGGCAAAATTTCATCTGATCGCCCGTAAAGCCAAAAATTATCGTGTCGTTAAGGTCGGGAAGCACGCATCGCTGTAAAAAACGGAGTTTACCCTCGTGTATCATCCGTGTAAGAACGTTTTCGGAACTGTAGCCCGTATTGTCGAAATCCCACTCCGTGGAGCCCCAGCCGTACATCACGTCGGAGACAATATATTCGGGAGCCATGCGGAGGGCAATGTAGTTATAAATGCCCAGCTGGGGATAATACTCGGTATCGCGGCCGAGATACCTGTCGAGACTGATACCAACCACCGAATCGCCTATAATAAGACTGGTATTGAAGCCGGTAACGCAACTGTAAATCTTCGGAACAATTTTTTCGGGAAAATAATAGAGATAGTGGCGAAACGCGTCCTCGAGATCCGATCGCAGGCCGTCAAGGGAGGGAAACGCCCTTTCAACATCGGCATAAACCATATTGTTCTGCCTATCGGTACAAAAACTCAGCACCATATCTCCAAATTCGGGAGATCCGACTTCGCCCGCGTTTATAACATACCCGAACAGCGGGAAAAAATCGCCGTACATCCGGGACCAGACAGGGATATTTTTCTCTATATCCGCGGGGTCGGTTTCAAACAACTCTTTTTCAAAGCGTTCAATGTTTATTCCGGCGTTAATTGAAGAGACGTTCACACTGTACCTGTTTCTTTTACAAGCTATGACCAACACTGGTATGACCAAAACCAATATAACCAACCTGTTTCTCATTTTACCCCTACCCTGTTTTGATGTTCAACAATAAACACGAACCGCCAAAGTACCTCATTGTCCAGACTATCCGTTTTTATGTGCTAAAAACAGATAATAACCGTAAATATATTTTATTATTTTTGCGCCAAAATAATGGAAAAAAGTGATATGACAAACTCGCTATTTAAGACCGCCAGGAGCAGATTCTTGATTTTGGCGTTCATAATCGCGCTGATTTCCCCTGATCTCAGCGCCCAAAAGGACCTGAGAATCGGCTTGCACGCCACTCCGTTGGTCTCCTGGTTCAAAACCGACAACAACCTGATGACCAACCACGGCTCCATGCCGGGATTCAACTTCGGGATATCCCTGAGCAGGTACTTCGACAAGAATTATGCCTTCAAACTGGGACTGGAGATGGAGAACGCGGGAGGAAAACTTGCGTACGCCAACGATTCAGAGTTCGAGTTTTCCAATAAAGAGACAACCTATAAGGAAACGGTACTCGCCAACAACGCTGTTACATACAATATACAGTATGTTGCCTTGCCTATCGGATTGCAACTTCAAACCGTGCAAATAGGCTATATTACCCTATTCGCCAATTTGGGTATCGACCCCAAAGTTGTGGCCGGCGCCAAGGCCTCCATACCGGCACAGAATATTGGCAAGCAGACAGCACTTTCAGAACTCAAGGTCTTCAACCTCGGATATTTCATAAAAGCCGGAATTGAGTACGGCATAGGCGGAGAAACATCGGCAGTGTTCAGCTTGGGCTACAAAAACAATTTTCTGGACGTAACCAGGGACATTAGCGATCTCAACCAGATCAAGGACAAGATAACGCAGAACATACTGTCGCTCCAATTGGGTATCAATTTTTAAAGAGCGACATATAACCTATTCGGATGAAAATAACAATCGCGCAACTCAACTACCACATCGGTAATTTCGAAAAAAACAGTGAATCGATCATCAACGCCATAGGCAAGGCTAAAGCCGAGGGATCGGATCTCATCGTCTTTTCCGAGTTGTGCGTGTCGGGTTACCCGCCCATGGATCTGTTGGAGAGAACCGACTTTATAGAAAAATGCGGCTTGGCGGTCAAAAAAATAGCCGCCGCCTGTGAAGGTATCGCCGCTATAATCGGCTCCCCCGCGACAAACAGTCGCAACGAGGGGAAAAAACTCTTTAACCGGGCCTTTGTAGTCTCCGAAGGCAAAATATTGTTCACGGCCGATAAGGCCCTGGTGCCCACCTATGATATATTCGACGAATACAGGTATTTCGAGCCTGGCAAGAGTTTCGGCAACTTCGAGTTCAAGGGTAAACGTATCGCTCTGACAATCTGCGAGGATCTATGGGACGAACAGCAGTCCGACAACAACTTCGAGAAAAGTAGGCGCTACCTTATCTCGCCAATGGACGAGCTCGCGAAGCATAAACCCGACCTGATCATCAACATCTCGGCATTGCCATTCTCCTACAACAAGATAGAGAGCAAAACCGACGTTTTCAGGAACAAAGCGAAAAAACACCATATACCGATCGTTATGGTAAACCAGACCGGCGCCAATACCGAACTGATATTTGACGGAGCATCGATGGTTATCGATCCAAACGGCGAAATAGTGGAACGGCTACCATTCTTCGAAGAGTCGGTAAAAAGTTTTGAGCTGGACGAGATAGCCGATATTTCAGTGAAACGCCAACCACTTGTATACGATTCTATACCACTGATCAATAAAGCCTTGGTGATGGGAATAAGGGACTATTTCGGAAAGACATCCATACGCACCGCGGTATTGGGACTTTCCGGCGGCATCGACTCGGCGTTGGTTCTGGCACTTGCCGCTGAAGCGCTGGGACCGGAAAATGTCAGGGCGGTGTTGATGCCATCGAGATACTCATCAAACCACTCAGTGACCGACTCCGTGAAATTGGCCGAAAAACTGGGAACACCCTACGATATTATCAGCATAGAAGAGACTTTCGGCGCTTACAAAAGAATCTTGGCCACCACTTTTGCCGGAAAAAAGGCCGATATCACCGAGGAGAACCTTCAGGCCCGCACCAGGACGGTGATACTTATGGCCATCTCCAACAAGTTCGGCAATATGCTGCTGAACACCTCCAACAAAAGCGAAGCGGCGGTCGGATACAGTACTATGTACGGCGACATGGCCGGAGGACTATCGGTATTGGGCGATGTTTACAAGACAGATGTTTACAAGTTGGCCAGATATGTCAACCGCGAAAAAGAGATCATACCCACCAATA
>DUOU01000066.1 GCA_012838685.1 Bacteroidota bacterium
GGGATTTTGATATGCTGGGGATAGATTTTTACGGAAAAAAATCATATATGGAAGTAATTGCTTGTAAGCTGTGAGTCGATCTAACAATAAATTGAATAGATATAGGACAGTTCTTTCCCGGATCAGGGCAGTAATGGAGGGAGAGGAAGATATGGTGGCCAACATGGCCAATATTTCGGCAATAATTAAGGAGATGTTCGGTTTTCATTGGGTTGGCTTTTACCTTGTCAAAGGCAATGAGCTGGTTCTTGGCCCGTTTCAGGGTCCTGTAGCCTGCACCAGGATCAAATTTGGCAAAGGGGTATGTGGCAGTTCGTGGGAAAGAAAGGAGACAATTATTGTTGACGATATCGATAAATTTCCGGGTCATATCGTATGCAGCCCCTTGTCCAAATCGGAAATTGTTGTGCCGATCGTAGCCGATGGCGAAGTGATCGCCGTACTCGATATCGACAGTGAAAACTATGGGGAGTTTGACGGAGAGGATCGCGGTTTTCTGGAAGAGATTTCCAGGATTATCGTAAAAAGAGAGTAACATCCAAAACGAACAAACAGGGAAAGCGGCCAATAAAAGTTTGAATCCGGTACGGCAGAACCCGGTAAAAAGATATATCAGGCAGAACAAAAAAAACATGGATATTGGGGAACGGTATCTGGATTTGGCCAGGAACAAAAATGCCGTATTGTTGATGGAGCAGCTTGGTATTTTGGACAAGAGTTGACAAAGATCATGTTAAAACCCTTTTTGCACGAAGATATTGTTGAAGCCGGATGCGATGAGGCGGGCAGGGGTTCACTAGCGGGGCCCGTTGTCGCTTCCGCGGTGATATTGCCTAAGGATTTTTCTCATCCCGCATTGAACGACTCCAAGCAACTTTCCCAAAATCAGAGAGAGATGCTCAGGGAGATAATTATAAAAGAGGCTGTTGCATGGAGTGTTGCTTTTATTGACAATCAGGAGATTGATAATATGAACATCCTGAGGGCATCAATAAAAGCGATGCACAAAGCTATAGAACAACTTCGGCCGGTCCCCCGGTTCCTGCTGATTGACGGCAACAGGTTCTATCCCTATAAAAATATAGAATATAAAACGGTTATAAAAGGCGATGGTATCTATTCACCCATAGCGGCGGCCTCTGTTCTGGCAAAATGTTACAGGGACGACTACATGAAGGAGCTGCACGCGGCTTATCCGCTATATGGGTGGGACAGGAACAAAGGTTATGGAACTAAAGCCCACAGGCAGGCAATAGTTGAACATGGGATATCGCCATATCACCGGAAATCCTTTTCGCTGATGGGCAACAAGCAGATAAAGATAGATTTTGGGGCCGATAGTTGATATACTGTAAAGTTTATTGGTTAAAAAAGGGATAAATAAGTTATTTTTGTAGATTAATTTACGGTTAACCGGAATAATTTCAAAAAATCATTAATAATGAAAAAGATAGTTTCACTCTTATTGTTCTTTGTTGTCACTTTTGGCTTTAAGGCGAGAGCCGATGAAGGAATGTGGCTTTTGCCCCTGATCGAGAAGTTGAACATTGGAACAATGACCGAGATGGGTCTTAAGCTTTCAGCTGAAGATATATACAGTATTAACCAGGCGAGCCTGAAAGATGCGATCGCGATTTTTGATGGTGGCTGTACCGCCGAGATAGTCTCTCCGGAGGGGTTGATGCTGACAAACCACCATTGCGGATATGATAGGATACAGGAACACAGTTCGCTGGATCATGATTATCTGAAGGATGGTTTCTGGGCAATGTCAAGGGATGAGGAACTCCCCAATCCCGGGTTGTCGGTAATCTTTCTGGTAAGTATAAAGGATGTAACAGAACGGATGCTCGCCAACGTCGACAATACGATGGGAGAGGAGGAGAGATATGATATTTTGAGCGCTGAACGTTCAAAAATATTGGAGGAGGCAATGGAGGGTAACGGTCATATGGCCGAAGTGGAATCGTTTTACGGGGGAAATTATTTCTATCTGTTGGAGTATGATGTTTACAACGACGTAAGGTTAGTGGGGGCTCCACCTTCATCTATAGGAAAGTTTGGGTCTGATACCGACAATTGGGAGTGGCCCAGGCATACCGGTGATTTCAGTGTATTCAGGGTATATATGTCGCCTGACGGTAAGCCAGCCGAATATTCCGAGGACAATGTTCCACTTAAATCCAAATACTGGTTGCCTGTCTCAATCAAGGAACTTAACCAGGACGATTTCGCCATGATACTTGGTTATCCGGGATTCACGCAAAGATATTACACCTCCTATGAGGTGGATGAGATCATGAAAATTGTAAATCCAAACAGAATAAAGATCAGGGGAATAAAACAGGATGTCTGGATGGCGGATATGATGGCCGATCAAAAGGTTAATATTCAGTATGCCGCTAAGTACTCCAACTCATCAAATTACTGGAAGAACGCGATCGGGCAGAACGAGCAACTTGAGAGGTTAAACGTAATGGAGAAAAAAATTGCCATTGAAGATCAATTCAGGGCGTGGATCAGGGAGGATCCCGAGAGGGAAGAGAGATATGGAGAGGCGCTGGATTTGATAAAAAATTCAATTGAAGCGAGAGCCGATTACGAAAATTCATACCAATATCTGAGCGAGTGTATAGGGGGGTGCGAAATTTTTAGTCTACAGAGGTATGGCCGGCGTTACATGAATGCCATAGAGACAGACGCTGTGGATATGCTGGAAGATATCAAGGCTACGGCCGTAGAGGCTTATAAAGATTACAGTCCGTCAACCGACAGAAAGTCGATGAAAGCGATGCTTAAACTCTACAGGGAGGATATCGATTCCAGATTTTGGCCGGATTTTTACACTGAAATAGTTGACAAGAAATTTAAGGGAGATATAGACAGGTATGTCGATTATATATTTGACAAGTCGGTTTTTTCCAGTGAAGAGAGAGCTTTGGCCTTTATGGCGAAACCATCCGCCAAAATCCTTGAAAAAGATCCGGCATATATTTTCGCCCTCTCAATCAATAATATCGCGCAGGAAATATACGATGAGCTGGTGACAAGCGACGATGATCTGGCGAGGGGCCAGCGTCTCTGGATCGCGGCGCTACGGGAGATGATGCCCGATAAAACCCAGTATCCCGATGCGAATTTCACGATGCGACTTTCATATGGCTCCATAAAGGAGTATGACCCCAAAGATGCGGTGACATATAAATACTATACCACCCTTCAGGGGGTAATAGATAAGTATATACCCGGCGATTATGAATTTGATCTTCCGCGGAGATTGATCGATCTGAACAACAAAAGAGAGTTTGGGCGGTATGGCTCCGACAAAGGTTATATGCCGGTGAATTTTCTGACTATCAACGATATTACCGGAGGCAACTCAGGAAGTCCCATTCTCAATGGAAACGGGGAACTTATCGGGTTGGCTTTTGATGGAAACTGGGAAGCCATGAGTGGCGACTTTATGTTTGAACCTGATCTGCAGAGAACAATAGCTGTTGATATCCGTTATGTTCTCTGGATAATGGATATATATTCAGGAGCCGGACACCTTGTCAATGAGATGACCATTGTGGAGTAGTTACAGTTTGGATAATTAATAATTATATATTACATGGAATTAGATCTGAAAGAGATATTGGCCGCGTTCATGGTTTTGTTCGCGATAATCGATGTACCCGGATCGATACCGATAATTCTCGATATAAAGAATAAGGGGGGCGATATAGTTCCGATGAAGCTTACTCTGGCAACTTTCGCCATTTTTCTCGCATTTTTGGTAGCGGGAGAATCCCTTTTGGGTGTTTTTGGCGTGGATATCTCATCCTTTGCCATAGCTGGTTCTTTCATCATCTTTCTTATAGGTGTCGAGATGGTTCTGGGTATTGAACTGTTTAAGTACAGTTCAAGTGAAGAAAGCGGTGTGCCAATTGTGCCGATCGCGTTCCCATTATTGGCGGGAGCCGGTTCCATAACCACAATAATATCATTGAAGGCTGAATATCACACGATAAATATTTTTATAGCCTTGGTATTAAATATAGTGGTAGTCTATTTTTTTATCAGATCCGCCGCGCTTTTTGAAAGGATATTGGGGAAAGGCGGTTTGCATGTGATAAAAAAATTCTTTGGAATAATCTTGTTGGCCATAGCTGTTAAGCTTTTTCTCACAAATACAGGAATAGTAATTAATGCTCAATGATATAACAATTTATACTGATGGTGCGGCGAGTGGGAATCCCGGTCCGGGAGGATACGGGGTTCTCCTCATCTCAGGCAAACATCGTAAAGAATTGTCGGGGGGTTTCAGGATCACGACCAATAACCGTATGGAATTGTTGGCTGTCATCAAGGGGCTGGAGGCCCTTAAGTTTCAAGGATCAAATGTTACGGTTTATACCGATTCCAGGTATGTTGCCGATGCCGTTACCAAAGGGTGGCTTTTTCAATGGGAGAAGAGGGGGTTCAAGAAGAAAAAAAATGCCGACCTTTGGATCCGGTTCCTGAAGATTTACAGGCAACACAATGTAAAGCTTGTATGGGTTAAGGGGCATGCCAACAACCCGGGAAATGAGCGATGCGACCAGTTGGCGGTTGAGGCTTATAAAAGTGGCGACCTCCTGGAGGATACAGGTTATGATCCCATAACGGAAAACAGGATCGATATGTAGAAATTTACTGAAAAGGTTTCAGGCCGCGACCGGGGCATTCCACTACCGATATATATTAAATTTTGCTTTTTGAGGGATTTATCAGTTGGAAGGTATGTTGGTCAAGGTAACCATCTGAAGTGCGTATCCACTCTCTCATAACACCTGACTCAACAAAACCGGCTTTACTGAAAAGTTCCATACTTTCACTGTTGTTGGATAGAATATTGCAGTAAAGTTGGTGAAGCAGGAGAGTGTTGAAACAGTAATCGGCCACCCCTTGGATGGTCTGCAAAGCGTAACCCTTTCTTCTCTGTTTTTCGTCGGCTATCAATATTCCAATTCCCGCCCTTTTATGGTAGGAATCAAAATCAAATATATCGACAGTCCCTATTGTCACCCTGTTTTCAATAAGTTCCACCATTAACCGTATCTGGCCCGACTCAAAGATTGTCAGGTGCGCATCGCTTATAAATTTCTTCAGCATAAATTTTGAAAATGGAGCTATAGTATTGCTGATCAACCAGTAGGCGGTATTGTTTTCCCATTCGTACAGGAGTTCCAAATCCTCCGGTTCAAGGGCTCTGAGATTAATATCCTTGTAAATCATAGCTCTGCCGTCTCTTTTACGAAGGCATCGGGAAAACCACTTTCGCGGAGCCTTGTAAGGTCGGTTTTTGTCTCCGAGAAGTTATCGTACTCCCCATAAATGTATCTAACATAACCATCATTGCCCTCAATACTTGTAATTCCCGTTATATCCTTAAAAATGCTGGTATCAGCTTCCCCCCTGGTTGCCAGTACCTGGATTGTGTATCTTTTCGTTCCGGGGGGCAAGTTTATTGTTTCGGTCACCCTGTCCAATGATGCGAACTCATCGGTTATCTGGTGTTGGTTGATGACAAAAGCATCCGCAAATCCTTTTTCCCTCGCATAGGCGAGAAATTCATTGGCCTCTCTTCTGCTATAAAAGGTGCCAATAGAATAGATATTGACATTTCCCGATAGCGAAGCTTTCAAGAAAAGCCGGCTATTATACTGAAGTGGTTCAAAGGTTTTATCGGTCAACGGTTTGTTGCTTTTAACCAGTACAACACTGTACCTCATAGCGGAGTGTAGTCGCAGATGGTCGGGCGTGAACGACTCCAGGTGGATAGTGGCTCCGGATTGTTCATCTACTATTCCAATAGTTACCCTTCTGTTGTACACTCTTCCCTCGGGATTGTCCGTTCCGTCACTGTTCCTATTTACCGCCACAAAGTTTGTCTTGCCATATGCCTTTGTTATGATCCGCCCAGGATCAACTCCCGCTTCCGTCAAATATTTGAAAACCGTTTCCACTCTTGCCCGTGAAAGGGAGAGATTATATTCCGTTTCTCCGACAGCATCGGCGAAGCCGGCCAATTCAACATAGAGATTGTTATGTTCGTTCAGAAAGGAGACCAGTTTGATAAGTTCATCCTCAGCCTTTTCATCCAGATCCGAGCTGTTGAAACTGAAAAGAACATTGTTCAGCTCAGGATATGTTCCCGAACTGTCAAATCCAGCTGTTTCCGTTATTGTTTCGGTTTCGGCGGAAGCAGTCGCATCAGTTATATCCGTTGTTTCAGCATCTTTTTTTTCAGCCAACAGCTCCACCTCGGGAATGGCTTCCCCTTCGGTCAGAACATATATATTCCTCTGTTCCGCCTCTTCGTTGTATATCGACGAGATATATCCCAAGGTATCTTTAAGAGGAATATAAAAAATGTCGGCCACGGTTGTGTTGAAGGCATACGGCAATGCGGTTGGAGGAGACCATCTGCCCTGTTCAAGATATGAAACATAAATATCGTAATCTCCCATGCCTGTTCTTCCCAGGGAACTGAACAGCAGGGCGTTGTTATCAGTGTCAAAGTAAGGAAAATCTTCATTGTAAGGGCTGTTAATGGTAGGTCCCAGATTCCTGGGAACTCCCCATTTTCCTTTGGCATCGACATTTGATACCCAGATGTCGAGATCACCCAGGCCTCCTTCACGGTTACTTGAAAAGTAGAGAGTGCGGCCATCGGGGGTGATGAATCCGGATGATTCCCAATACCTGGTGTTTATATTTTTGCCCAGCGATTTTATCCTGCTCCAGCGGTTATTTCTTAACTCACTGTAGTAGAGGTTGCCATCAACCTGGCTCTCCATCGACAAAATCAGATAAGTACCATCACCGGATATGGAGTTGGTGTAAAGCCTGTCGTAGTTGCCCAATTCCCTGGTTATATCCATAGGATCGCCCCATTCCCCGTTATCGCGGTATGATATAAAAATTTTATTTATGTCGCCCAGAACCTGTGTAAAAAGAAAGATAGAGTCGTTGGCCGACAGGACAGGATTGCTGGCTCCTGGATATTGGCCCAGCCATGGAGCAAAAAGAGTTCTTTTCACAGGTATGGCTTTATCCTTCATTTCCAGGGCATATTGACAGTTTTTTATCTGAATGTCGAAATAATCCTCCCTGAAGAGGCCGGTGCCGGCCAGTTTTTCCTTGGCCTGCTTGAAGGTGGTTATTGCCTGTTCAATGCTGTCGTTCATCAGATAAGCCACTCCGAGATACAGATATGTGTCCAGGGGAGCTTTTTCACCAATATTGGAGTAGTCCCGTTCCCGGACGACCATATTCTTTGAGGCCTCTTTGAGCAGCGCCAGTGATTCGACCTTTTTTCCGTCTATACTGAGATAACATGTGCCAAGTTTGGATTGTAGGTTGGCATGTCCGGGATTTGATTCCAGAAGCGCGGAATATAGCTCGGCAGCCTTCAGCTTGTTGGCATCGTAGTAATAATGTTCATCCGCCTCGCCCATAACTCTGGAGAACGCCCTGTCGGTACTCTTTTGGCCAATAAGGGCAAGAGACGATAACAGCGTTAGATTAAACAGCAGTATACGCTTAAAACAGAAAAACATATATTTTACTTGGATACTTTTTTAATAAATATCTCCTGAGGATAACCAAGTTTGAAAAGTTCGTTTCTCCACTCTTCTGCCTCCTCTTTTGTGTTGAAGATGCCGGTAGTATATCTATAGAATCTATCCTCTTCGTTATACAGTACTTTAAGGTCGGTTATATATTTGAAGTACGAAATGTCCACGGGATTATAAAGAGCCATAACCTGAACGGTGTAATACAATACATCCTCACCTTCGACCGACAGGTCGTTAATGTCTCTCACCAGGACATCCCTTATCAAGATACTGGAATCAATGGTCTCAACTGTCGGGATATTGCTAAGATCCAGCAACTGAACCGGAAGTTCTATCAAGGGTTCTACTTCCGGCTCGGCGAACAGAGCCACAGAGGTGTCCCTTTCGAGGGTCGCGTTTATTGAAACGACATTTGACGGATGGTCATTATAGATTGTTGTGTCAACCGTATAGGGGAGATACCCGTATCCCGTGAAATTTACCCTGTAAGAGCCGGAAGATACCATAAAACTGTAACGACCCGATATTTTGTTTGGGTAACCCACGTCAACGGTATCGCCACTGACTTGATCGATAAGGTTGATGGCGTAGTTTTTTTCGACAAACGGGATGATAGTATCGCTAAGGCTGAAATAACCTGTTATACCGAACAACTGTTCTTCTTCCGTGGCGTTGAACGTGATGTAAAAAATATCTTTTTCCTTGTAATCGGTTGTCATCGAATAATACCCGTTTTTATCGTTGTTGAATGGTTGGAAAAAGGTATCGTCATCGGTAGAGTTTATAGGGTATCCGATATTTTCGGGTGTACTCCAGCCGGAACCCTTTTTATAGCTTTTGAAGATATCGTAACCGCCCATGCTGACATGACCCTCCGAACTGAAAAAGAAAATAGAATCGTTAGCGGAGATGAAAGGGGTATCTTCATTATATGGGGTGTTGATTGGATTTCCCATATTTACCGCCGGTCCCCAGTCGCCCGACGCATCGAGTTCGGAGACATAAATATCCAGCCCGCCCAAACCTCCTTCCCTGTTGCTGGTGAAGTAAAGTTTCTTACCGTCAGGAGAGATGGAGGCGTGCGACTCGTAATACTTGGTATTTATATTTGTATTCAGTTTTCTTATCGGTGTCCATGCGTCGTTTTCAAGGGTGGATACGTATATGTTTCCATCGAAATTATCGTTTTTATATAGGTAAAGTTCCGTGCCGTCGGCATTAAGAGCGCATGTGGTGCAATCATCGCCCGCATCTATCATTTTGGTGATGTCAATGGGATATTGCCAGACTCCCCTCTTCTTGCGGGAGTACATTATGACATTTATCATTCCTCTTTTCTCCGTATAAGCAATGGAATTGCCGTCATAGCTAATCGCAGGGTTCTCGTTTATCGCGCCCTCGGTGAAACTGGCGCCCAGCATCTGCTTAGAGAAATCTATTGGATTGTTTGTAAGTTCGATAGCGGTATTGCAAGCCTGTATCTGTTGATTTATGAAATCCAGGCTTTCCATGCTGCCCTTGGCCTCCTTGCTTCTCGACAGTTCGTTGAACCGTTGGAGAGTGGCCAGCCCTTTATCGAGATAGTTGTTTACCATGTAGGCTTTGGCCAAAAAGAAATAGGCGTCAAGAGGGGCGTTGGTCTCCTGGAGCCTGTTTGTTTTAGCGTCCAATGTGGAGTGTTTGA
>DUOU01000067.1 GCA_012838685.1 Bacteroidota bacterium
AATATGGTTGTTCTCCTGAATATTTTGAGAAAATTATTCTAAGGTGTAAAGATCTTAATATAGACATACAAACAGTAAGAGATGCGGCCAAAAAACTTGGGATAACAAAGCATAAAGGACATTAAAACGACCGTTTATACAAATTGTTATTGAGTTATCTTGATGCAAAGCATCTTTTCCTGATCACGTATCAATAATTTCCCGTTGGAGAGGGCTAAAGGGCCCCAGTTCTGTGTTCCGAAATTGGCCATCATGCCTTCACCCGGTTCAGCGGCCGTGAGTATCTCCGAAGAAGCTAACGGCTTAAAACCTGTCGGATCGGGTTCCACAAGGAACAACGACTTAGCCCCATCTGTAGCGATAATCAGTCCGTCGGCATAGATCATACTGCCTTTGTTGAAGTCGGGATCCCTCTTCGTTTTCCACATTACCTCTCCATCCAGGCTCATACAGGCCAAGCCATCACGGCGACTGTTCGTACCATATTGGGCATAGAAATAACCATCGATCAACAGAGGTGGTTTTGTCTGGTCGCCGAACTCTACTGTACGGTACAACTCTTTGGTACTGAAAGAGCCGTCGCTGTTTTTTACTACCTGGATCATTAAGGCTCCAAGTTCATAACCACCGACAATCAACAACTTATTGTCGCCCGCATCGGTTGCCGGAGCAACTGGAATATGGCAGTCCCATTCGTCAAATTCCCAAAGAATCTTACCGGTAAGGGGCTGTATGCCGACAACTTTTCCCCCTTGTCCGGCGCCTCTACCTGATGCGGTAACATAGGCAATATGGTCTTCTCCCGAAATTTTTACCAATGTAGGGCTAACATAGCCTACCTCTCCAAGACAAGGTGTTTTCCAGACTTCAGCGCCCGTGACCTTGTTATAGGCAACAACACCTGCCTCTGGAGCTTGCGATGCGATGATCAAAAGATTGCCGTAAATCATCGGACATTGAGATATGGCCCATGTAGGGATATTTTCGCCACCGTAATCTTTCCATACATTTTTGTTCCAAACCGGTTGGTGGCTATTGATGTCAATACAATAAAGATCCCCATAGGGACCGCATGAATAGACAAAGTTCCCATCCACTATCGGAACACTCCTGGAACCGGGAAACATTACCGATCCCGGAGCCTCGTAACCATATCGCCAAAGTTCCGTTCCACTGTTCAGGTCAAAACATTTCATAATGTCTCCATATTCATCATCCCGATCAAGGATATAAACTTTACCCTCCTTTATTACAGGACCGCCATATCCTATTCCCAGTGGAGCCGACCAAAGCACTTCCAATCCGCCCGAAGGAAAGGATCGGATTACCCCTTTCTGATCGGACACACCATTTCTGTATGGTCCCAAAAATTGTGGCCAATCCTGCGCATTGGCCGAGAACGACACAAGGAGAGCCATGACAAATACAAATCCAACTTTTTTCATCTGTCTATTTTTAATTGAGTTTGGTTTTCCATCTTTTAATAGCCCATTGGGAATATTTTCCCAATAGAACGATATTTATCTGTAGCGAAGTTAACTTTAATAAAAATTGAATTAGAAACCGCTGGCGCGAACAGTAAGAAAAAACAGGTTAAGGCGA
>DUOU01000068.1 GCA_012838685.1 Bacteroidota bacterium
AAACCTCCGGTGAGTTCTTGCCTTGGGGGATTCTTAGTTCTTCCATATTTCTCTTATTCGCCACTAAAGTATAAAAAAGAGTTATAAATATAAAAAATTATAACCACATTATTGGTGCATATATTTATTTTATCGGTTAAATCCGGGCTAATGGAACGACACTTTGATCGCTAAACTCCTCGTTAAGATACTTATAGTATCCCACAATAC
Organism: Bacteroidota bacterium; assembly: GCA_012838685.1. Lineage (GTDB taxonomy): Bacteria > Bacteroidota > Bacteroidia > Bacteroidales > VadinHA17 > LD21. The sequence goes on from DUOU01000068.1 coordinate 211, forward strand.
CTATCATCGCGGCATTATCGGTAGTGTAACTGAATTTTGGCAGATAGAGTTTCCATCCCCGTTTGGCGGCTTCCCTCTCCAGGGTACCCCTCAATCCGGCATTGGCCGATACCCCTCCGGCAATCCCAATATCCCTGATTCCCGTTTTTTTTGATGCGGCAATTAACTTTGTCACAAGAATATCAATTATTGTTTTCTGGAGAGATGCGCATAGATCGGCTAAATTGTCCTCAATAAAATCCTTATCATCCTCCAACCTGTCGCGCAAAAAATATAGAAAATTGGTTTTTAACCCACTAAAACTGAAATCTAACCCTTTGATCATAGGTTTGGTGAATGAAAATGCCTTATCATTCCCTTGTGCGGCCAATTTGTCAATTGCGGGTCCGGCCGGGTAACTCATTCCCATAACTTTACCGCACTTATCAAATGCCTCTCCCGCGGCATCATCTATGGTATTCCCCAAGGTCTCCATCTCAAGGTGATTTTTCAGAAGAATCAGTTTTGTATGTCCTCCCGATACCAAAAGACAGAGAAAGGGAAAAGTAGGCACAGTGTGCCCCTCTCTATTATCGTTCACAAAATGTACAAGGACATGGGCATGGAGATGGTTTACCTCAATAAGGGGAATATTGCGCGACAAAGCGAATCCCTTGGCGAAGGAGGTACCAACCAGAAGCGACCCCAATAATCCGGGCCCCCTGGTAAACGCGACCGCATCAATCTCTTTCTTGGCAACGCCAGCCTGTTTAATGGCCTCGTCAACAACAGGAACTATATTCGACTGGTGTGCCCGCGAGGCCAGTTCCGGCACAACGCCACCATAAGCCTTGTGAACGGATTGTGTAGCTATTAGGTTTGACAAAACAAACCCATCTCTTACCACCGCAGCGGAAGTATCATCGCAAGAAGATTCGACAGCTAAAATTGTTACAGCCACAACGCTTTGATTTTAAGTTAAATTTAGGTTATTTTGAACTGCGATTTTTTAAACATGATCAATGGCCAAAAATATTAAAAAATCAGTTAAGTATCTTATTGTCACAGTGGGCTTAATTATTCTTATCCCATTTTTGGCCTACTCCATCTTAAATTTACCCAAAGTACAGACGGCCATTGTTAAACGGTACACAAGACACCTCTCAAAAGATCTGGGCGCATCGATATCGGTTGAAAAGGTTGAATTGCGTTTTTTTAACAGAATAAGGCTCCGAAACATTGTGGTCCAAGATACTCTGAACAACATCATTGTTCAAATTGACGAAACAACGATAAACATCAGGAAATTCGAGCCGGCGAGGAATAATTATGTTATTGGCAGGATTCACATCAAAAAACCCACGGTGAACCTTTATACTGATTCAAATGGCAATTCAAACATATCGCGCATACTCGAAAAAATAAAAACCGATGAAAAAGGCTACAAAAAATATAAAAATAGTATCGCCATTAATAAAGTTGATATAGTCAATGGGGAGTGTGAGATCAAACTTATCGGTTCCAAACAACCCGATTCCCTGAGAACAATTGCTTTGTCGAATTTTAACGGATCAGTAAACGATATAAATATTACCGACAGCCTTATACTATTAACGGTCAATTCCCTATCATTCGTCGAATCGTCGGGTTTCAGTTTATCCGATCTTCGAAGCTCAGCATCAATAACTGAAAAAAAGATTACACTCTCTACAACATCCATAAAAAGCGATAAAAGTGAAATAAATCTTCCCAGACTCTCTTTTTTGGGCGATACAATAACAGGGTTCAGAAAATTTAAGGATAATGTGGAGATTGATCTGGAGATAGAGCGATCATATTTTAACAGCGACGATATAGCATATTTTATAAGACAAGCTGGAAGGATCGATGAGTCAATTTCACTTTCCGGCAGGTTTTATGGAACCTTCTCTGAACTCAGAGGAAGAGATATTATCGTCAGTTTCAGGGATTTTACAAAATTGGATGCCGATATAGACATTTCCGGATTGCCTGACCTTTCAAATTCATACATCTATATTGGCATTGATCAATTGACAACAGATGCGTCTGATTTTAAAAAAATTTTGGTCGATGGCCAAAATAAGCTTACCATACCGGATGCCGCCATAAATTTGGGTCGAACCACGATTAAAGGTAGTTACACCGGGTTTATTACCGACTTTGTCGCCTATGGCAGGATCATATCCAATAGGGGTATAATCGACACCGACATATCCGTAAAGCCCTTGGGGGCTGATTCTATTGCCATAACAGGAGTTGTAGAGGGAAAAAATATCGCTATTGGTAAACTTACCGGATATCCGGATCTTTTGGGCAACGCCGGACTTTATGCCGAAATTGACGGGATAGCATCCAAACAGGGCGACTATTCGGGAAGTTTATTGGGGAAAATTGACAGTATCGAGGTAAACGATTATTTATATCGCGACATAAGCTTTGACGGTTTCTTTGGCGAGAACAAATGGGACGGACATATAACCGCTTCGGAAGAGAACATCGAATTCGACCTTCTAGGTATGTTAAACTTCGACAAACAGATGCCCCAGTTTGACTTCACGTTTGACCTGACCAGGTCAAACCTCTTTGCCCTGAATATTGACAAGAGTGACACAATTTCCACGCTATCAATGTTGTTGACCGCGAATTTTGAGGGAAACAATATCGATAATCTTGTCGGGGAGGTGTTTTTACATAACGCCAGCCTTGGTCTCAACAACAAAACACTTGATTTAAACAGCTTTTCATTGTCTTCACGATTTGATGATACTATACATACCCTATCATTAGAAACAGATTTAATTGACGCGGAAGTGGTCGGAAATTACAGTTCATCCGATTTAACCTCCATTGTCAAGAACCTTTTGGCCTCTATTTTTCCGTCAAAATTTGGAAATGATCGTTCATTGGTCAACCTGACGAACAATTATCTGACCTTCAATATCGATTTTAAGAACATTGATAAGATAAACAACTTTTTCGAAACAGGTTACAGTTTAGCGAGTGATAGCAGGATCAAAGGTAATTTTATACAGGATTCTATTTTTAATATTGAAGGAAGTTCCGGATATTTTGGTTACAGAAACTTTACCCTTCAAAATCTGGAATTTATTGCTGATATCCAACCGGGCCAACTGGGTATAGATTTCAACAGCGAATCATTGCTTTTCCCCTGGAAATATTCAATAAACAATATTTCACTCGACTTCGGCACAAAGCCGGACACATTCAATATTGATCTTAGCTGGGATGATAGCGAACAGTTAACGGGTAAGGATAGGATAACCGCTACCGGAAACCTATCCTCCCTCCCGGAACATATAAACCCGATAGTTAACATCAATATCCAACCAACAGTACTATATAACAACGATCGTGCCTGGGATTTGGGAGGGTCTACCATTATAATAGACTCCTCTTCAGTTAGTTTTGATACATTTAACATAAAAAGCGATGATAAATATTTCAATCTGGACGGAACCCTGTCAGAGAATGAATCAGATACTCTTAAGCTGGATTTCAACGAGATAAATCTCTCCCCCATAAACAACATTACCAACAAAAATCCACAAGCAAAAGCCAATCGTCCGGCCATTAACCTTGGAGGTATGATGAAGGGAAACATTTTATTGACCCATACATTCAACTCCCCGCTTTTGGAGAGCAAAATCCAGATAAATAATTTTTCGATATACGACAGTGATTACGGTGATTTACACCTTGAAAGCGGATGGAACAACATTAGCAAAAAACTTGAGATTAAGGGAGAAAATGACCTTATGGGAAGATCCATGCTCAATGTTGATGGCTGCTACTATCCGGAAGATTCCTATTTTGACATCGACTTTTTGGCGTCCCATCTTCCGGTTACAGTTCTGAACACGCTTTTGAAATCTTTTGCCTCAGATGTTCATGGCACAACCTCAGGAAAGTTAAACCTTTCCGGTTATCCAAAAAAACTCACCCTGGAAGGTTCCCTTTTCGCTGAAAACATGAACATGAGAATTAACCTTTTGAACACCATTTATTCAGCCAACGATTCAATATACTTCAAAAAAGATGGAATCTACTTCCAAAACACAGCTATCTTGGATGAAAGGAAAAATCCCGGAAGCATGACCGGAGTTGTGTATCACGACTATTTGAAAAATTTTCGGGCCGATATACTGATAAATGCCAACAACAGTATGGTTCTGAATACCAGGGCAAAAGACAATGAATATATATATGGCAATGTTTACGCTACAGGGGTTACCACTATTAAATCAGGCCAATCAATTACCTCTGTAGATGTGTCGGCCACTACCGAAAGAAACACGAGAGTATACATACCATTGGTATACAACGAGGCAATCGTCGATAATTTATTTATATCATTTGTAAACAGCGATACCGCGGGGTTAAATGAACTTTCATCCGAAGGAGAACAGACGCCCAAAAAAGATTTTTCCTCAAACTCAAGCGTAAATATTGATCTGACGGTAACCCCTGATGCCGAGATCCAACTGATATTCGACTCAAAATTGGGAGATATTATCGAAACCATCGGCTCCGGAAATTTAAATATTATTCATGAGACTGGAGAAAAGATAAGAATTACCGGAGAGTATTCAATTGATCAGGGCAACTATCTGTTTACTTTGGGAAATCTGATCAACAAGTCGTTTAATTTGGAAGATGGGGGCACCATCACTTTTAATGACAATATTGAAGAGACTGAGATCAATATCAAGGGAATATACAGTGTCAGGGCCTCTCTGTTCGATATATTGCAAGACGATAGGTTTAATGACAGGATTCCCGTGGAATGTCAGCTGACCCTAACCGGTAATCTCACAAATCCAGCAATACAACTTGGCATTTATCTTCCAAACGCCAATGAAGAGACCCGTTCTTATCTTAACAGTGTTATTTCAACTGATGATGAATTGAGCCGACAATTTGTCTCTTTGCTTGTGATGAACAGTTTCTACGCCAGTACAAGCAGTCCAACAGCATCCGGATCGTCAGCGCTATCTGTCACAACATCTGAGATGCTATTAAACCAGGTAGGAAACTGGCTCTCACAGATCAGCAACGACTTCGATATAGGCTTCCTATATAGTCCGGGTTTCAACAACGACATCAACTCACAAGAATTCCAGATAGCCCTTTCAACCCAAATTCTAGACAACAAGGTAACAATTAACAGTGATCTGGGCTACAGGGGAGCAAATGCGACCTCATCAGGCAATGAGCAGATAACGGGAGATTTCGACATAGAATATAAAATCACGGAAAAAATCAGGTTCAAGGTCTTCAATCGGTTCAACAACCCTTATCAGGGAAGACAGGCCGACTACACACAGGGTGTAGGTATTTTCTACAGACAGGAATTCAACAGATTCGCTGACATTTTTCGTCCCAAAAAAAATAGTGAAGCGATCAAAGAGGAGGAGTTATCCATCGAAAATGAGTTATAAATACTTTTTTGACCAATTATGGCCGATAACTTAACGTTTCACTACCCGCTACCATTTTTATGTGACGAATAATGTTATATTTGTCGCGTTCAAACGATAAGTATAATTTTATTAATCTAAAATTCCCTGTTAAATGTTCAAAAAACAACCTAGAGGCTTGATTGCCGCTGCTTTGGCCAATATGGGAGAACGGTTCGGTTTCTATACCATGATGGCTATTCTTTCTCTCTTTTTACTCTCAAAATTCGGTTTGGACGAAACAAAAGCCAGTCTGATCTATTCTATCTTTTATTTCTCGATCTACGGTTTTGCTTTCCTGGGAGGTATTATAGCCGACAGAACCAATAATTTTAAGGGAACTATATTTGTTGGACTGATAATGATGTCTGTTGGATATATCCTGCTATCCATACCAACACCTACACCTGTTCCTGAAGGAAAAATGTTTGTTTTTCTCGGATTGACCTGTCTCGGACTTTTTATTATCGCCTTTGGCAATGGTCTGTTCAAAGGTAATCTCCAGGCACTTGTCGGCCAAATGTACGATAACAAGGAATACTCCCATATGCGCGACTCCGGTTTCTCGATTTTTTATATGTTCATCAATGTTGGCGCGATATTCGCTCCATTTTTCGCTGTTGGTGTCAGGAACTGGTGGATAAATCTGAAGGGATTCGAATATAATCCCGACCTTTCCTCCTTATCCCACAGTCTGTTGAAAGGCACAATAACACCTGAGGCATCCATAAGGATGAAGGAGTTGGCGGCCTCAATGGGTTACACGGGTGAAATGACCTCCTTTGCCAACGATTACCTTAGCGCTTTCGCCACCGGGTTCCACTATGCTTTCGCTGTAGCTATCTTCGCTATGATAATCTCAATGGCAATATTTCTTGCCAACAAAAACAGGTTTCCAAATCCATCTTTTTCCAATACTGATAACAAATCCGGATCAGAGACTGTTGAGATGGATATTGTTGAGATCAAGCAGAGAATGTACGCCCTTTTCGCTGTCTTCGGGGTTGTGATATTTTTCTGGTTCTCTTTCCACCAAAATGGTCTCACGCTTACCTATTTCGCCAATGACTATACAAGACTCAGCGGTATCAATCTGAACATTGGTTTCACAAATATACAGGGCGCTGAATTGTTCCAGTCCATAAATCCTTTTTTTGTGGTTTTGCTTACACCAATATTGTTGGGATTTTTTGGATGGTTAAGAGCCAAGGGAATGGAGCCCTCAACACCCAAAAAGATAGCTATCGGCATGGGAATAGCCGCAATGGCTTATGTCCTTATGACATTAGGTTCTATAGGCCTTCCCAACAAAGCTGAAATTACGGCAATGGGCGGTTTGCCGGAATCGGCAAGGGTTACTCCATGGTTACTTATTGGAACATATTTTATACTGACAGTGGCTGAGCTTTTTATCTCCCCGTTAGGCATTTCGTTTGTTTCAAAGGTAGCCCCGCCAAAGTTCCAAGGAATGGCCCAAGGCCTGTGGTTATGTGCCACGGCCATTGGAAACCAACTTCTCTTTATAGGAGCTATTTTTTATACAAGTATCTCTATTTCAGGAACATGGTTGATATTTGTTGGAGCATGTATCATATCCATGCTCGCTATGATGTCGATGGTAAAATGGCTTGAAAGGGTGGCCAAATAATGTAAAATTATAATGAAGGTATTGAAGTTTGGGGGGAGTTCTATAGGCTCCGCCGATAGGATCAGGTGTGTAAGGCAAATCATTGAAAAGGAGAAATCTCCTATTATTGTAGTGGTTTCAGCCTTTCAGGGGGTAACCGATAATCTGACAGAAATCTTGGATTTGGCGGTTAACGGCGATATAAAGTACAAACAACAGTGCGAGACATTAATACAAACCCATAAACAGATTTCCGACTCACTATTTGATCCCGGCACAATCAAAGATGATCTGGAGCTGGATATAATCGCAATTTTCAAAGAGGTTGAGAAGAGAGCCAATGTTTTGGCCAGTGGTAAAAGCAAGAATATTATTGAAGACAAAGAGAGTATTCTGGCTGCTGGTGAGCTCGCCTCTTCATTGATTATTGGCAAGTTTATACCCGATATGTTGTTGGTTGATCCCAAAGAATTGATCAAAGCCGCACCGGGAGTTTACTTTCCCGATGTGGACTTCGCGACAACAAACAAAATGGTTAGATCGGCTTTCAAAGATCTGGAAGGAATGGCTCTGATGCCGGGATTCATTGCCGGTGGAGATAAAGGAGAGACCGTAACCCTGGGAAGAGGAGGATCGGACTATACAGCTTCAATAGTCGCCGCGGCCATCAAAGCTGAAATACTGGAGATTTGGACCGACGTGGATGGCTTTATGACCGCAGATCCCAAAAAGGTTGAAAACGCCTACACCATCAACAACCTGACCTACGCTGAAGCGATGGAGTTATCCCATTTCGGTGCAAAGGTTATATACTCGCCCACACTGCGACCAGTTTATAAAGAGGCTATTCCCGTTCATGTAAAAAACAGTTTCAACCCATCTGCCCGGGGAACAGTCATCAACCATGTTTCAACCGACTTCGGCAGGAGTCCCATCAAGGGAATATCGTCAATTGATAACATCAACCTTATTACGATCCAAGGTCCCGCAATGGTGGGCGTATCCGGGATATCAGCCCGATTATTCGGAGTCCTGGCAAAAAATAACATAAGCGTAATCCTTATTACACAGGCCTCTTCAGAGTATTCCATATCGTTCGCCGTGAAACCTGAAGATGGGAAGTTGGCGACAAAAGTAATATCTGAAGAGTTCAAGCATGAGATTGCCGAGAATAGCGGAATTATTATCCATGTCGAAAAGAACCTGTCGATAATCGCCATCGTGGGAGAGAAAATGAAAAACACTCCCGGTATCTCGGCCACACTATTCTCCTCTTTGGGAAAAAATGGTATCAACATTGTCGCGATAGCCCAGGGATATTCTGAGCTTAACATATCTGTGGTTATCAAAAAGGAGAGTCTGGCCAGGGCTTTGAACGTGGTCCATGACAACTTTTTCCTCTCTTCCCACTCTGAGATCAACCTCTTCATCGTTGGCATAGGCGTTGTCGGGGGAAGCCTGTTAAATCAACTGAACCTCCAACAAAATGTTCTGTTCAAGGAGCATAACCTGAAGGTCAATCTCCTGGGTGTCGCCAATCACAATAAGATGATTGTCGACAAGGGTGGCATACCACTCGACAAATATAAGGAAGTCCTTGATTCCCAGGGAGAGAAAACCGACTTGGATCAATTTATCGAACATATAAAGAAGATCAACAGAAGGAACTCCGTTTTCGTCGATTGTACCGCGAGCGCCGAGGTAGCCCAAAAATATTCCGATCTCCTCTCCGGATATATTTCCATTGTCGCGGCCAATAAAATAGCCTGCTCATCCGATTATGCCTATTACAAACAGTTGAAGGATATAGCTTATGAGAAATCGGTTAAATTTATGTACGAGACCACTGTAGGTGCCGGACTTCCAATTATTAAAACTATCAACGATTTGATACTTAGCGGTGATAAAATTTTAAAGATTGAAGCAGTGCTTTCCGGTACCCTCAACTTTATCTTCAATGAAATAAGCGAGAAGATGCCTTTAAGCGAAGCGATACGAAGGGCAAGGGAACTTGGATATTCCGAACCGGATCCCCGAATCGACCTCAGCGGTACCGATGTTATCAGAAAGATACTTATTCTTGCGAGAGAGGCCGGATACAAACTCGAGAAAAATGACGTTGAAGTAGAGACTTTTCTACCCGACTATTGCTTTGAAGGAGAGTTGGAAGAATTTTATAATAAAGTTGAATCACTTGACTCTGAATTCGAGGCAAAGAGAGCTAAACTTGAAAAAGAGGGCAGAAAATGGAGATTTTTCGCTACACTTGATGAGGGTAAAGCCAAAGTGGGCCTGGTAGATGTCGATATCGACCACCCCTCGTTCAATCTGGCCGGCAGCAACAATATCGTGCTGATCACTACTGAGAGGTACCGCGAGCTCCCCATGGTCATCAAAGGTTACGGTGCCGGTGCCGAGGTCACCTCCGCGGGCGTGTTCGCCGACCTTATGAGGGTTATGAATGTATAACTCTAAGCAATAATTGACAAATAATTGGAATTATCTTGGAAAAGAGCAGAATAGAATATTATTCCACTAACCTCAAAGCGGAAAAGGTTTCGTTCAGTGAGGCGTTGTTGAAAGGGTTGGCGCCCGATGGTGGTCTTTACATGCCGACATATATCCCGTTATTGAGCGATAAGGAATTGGAAGATATAAAGGCAAGCGACAATTACAGTAAGATAGCTTATACCGTACTTCGAAAATTTCTTTCCGATGAGATAGGCAACGAATATCTGTTGCATTTGTGCGAGGATGCGTATAATTTCAGCGTACCCCTTGAAAGAGTAGGCTCCACAAACAGTTTCATCATGAGGCTTGATCAGGGACCCACGGCATCTTTCAAGGATTTCGCCGCAAGGATGATGGCACGCCTGATGAACCATTTTATCGAGAAAAAAAGAGAACACTATACCATACTCACGGCCACTTCCGGAGATACCGGAAGTGCCGTTGCGAGCGCTTTCCAGGGTTTGGATGGAATTGATGTTATCATTCTCTACCCGGCCGAGGAGGTGACAGATATGCAACGTAAACAGATGACCACCCTGACCGGCAATATCAAGGTTATCGCCATCAACGGGAAATTTGACGATTGTCAGCGACTCGTAAAAAAGGCATTTGTCGATCCAACTTTCTCCGACAGACATCTATCATCCGCCAATTCCATAAACATTGGAAGGTTGTTGCCACAGTCGGTTTATTATATTTATGCGTGGGCAAAACTGGCAAAAAAAGATGAACCTATTATTTTCAGCGTACCATCGGGCAATTATGGAAACCTTATGGGGGGAATAATTGGCAGGGAGATGGGGTTACCCGTGAGCAAATTTATAATATCGACAAACGCCAACAACGGGGTGCCCAAATATCTCGCTTCGGGGATATACAGGCCAATTGTTCCATCAATAAACTGTATCTCAAGTGCCATGAACGTTGGACATCCAAGCAATCTGGCCAGAATTATCGCGCTTTACGGAGGAGTTATGGACGAGAAGGGGAATATATCCAAAGAACCTGACATCGAAAGCATCAGAAAAGACTTCATCGCCCTGAGTATAAGTGACAAGGAGACAAAAGAGACAATTAAAAATGTTTACAATAGATACAAAACCATACTTGAGCCCCATGGCGCCGTGGCATGGAAAGGATTGACAGACAGTATCGGTACCGACCAAACAGACAACCAATTGATGGTCTCTCTTGAAACCGCCCATCCCTTCAAGTTCAAAGAGGAGATAATTAAACTATTGGGGTTGACCCCTGATATTCCAATGTCACTTAAAGGTCTGGATAACAAACCTGAATACTTCACCAATATGGAGAACGATTACCAAGCACTAAAAGATTTTATAGTTAAAAACTGAAACAGTTCCGAAAAGGGAATACTTGATAATTTGTACGATAAATTAATTCAACCATGTATATTGTTTGCTCCGATCTAGAGGGTGTTTTTGTTCCGGAAATATGGATTAATGTCTCAAAACATACGGGCATTGAAGAACTTAAGCTAACAACGAGAGATATAAGCGATTACGACGTTTTGATGAGACGAAGACTAAAGATCCTGAAAGAGAACAATCTTAC
>DUOU01000069.1 GCA_012838685.1 Bacteroidota bacterium
AAGCAGCAACCACATATATGTTTACGGCACTGCCGACAACCCTTCGAGCGAGGAGCTCAATGCCCGCATGGCACAAGCCCTTGAAGCGGCTACATGGGCCAATACCCGCGGTTCATATCTGAATACCGCATTTGTATTCCCGAGGGTAGTGTCGGATCAGAGACTGAGACAGAGCGACTACGACCTTTGCAATCTTGTCCTTTTCGGTACTAAGGAGACTAACGCCATCATTGCCCAGTATGCCGACAAACTGCCAATGCACCTCGATAAAAATGTCAAGGATCACGGTTTGGTATATATATTTCCGATGAACGGCAAATATGTCCTAATTAACTCAGGTCTGCCATGGTGGACACCTTACAAAGGGGGAGGCAGCCCATCCTCGATATTGGATGGCGCAGGCAAGAGCGGCTACCTGGCCAACTCAACGAGCGACTTCATACTATTCAAAGAGGCCGCCGACAATATTATCGTACAAGGAAATTTTGACAGTAATTGGGAACTTACCAAAGCATCGGTTAATGGTCTGGTTTCCACCTCTATAATAACCGTTAACGAATAGATACTATACGCTAACTTTTTTAAAAGAGGTTGATTTGTTTCCTGAACAACAATAAAAAACCGATTGACCGGGGACGTTCGAAAATAAAGTTTCGACGTCCCCTTTTTTCCCGATCGGAGTTATTCTATTCCCTGTAAAACACCCTTTTGACCCTATAGTGTATCGAGGTCAGGATTTCATAGGGAATGGTACCGCATTTAGAGGCAAGTTCGTCTATCGATATGTTCTCGCCAAAAATTTCCACTACGTCTCCTGTTTTCGCGCCGGTGCCGGTGATGTCAACCATACAGGCATCCATACAGACATTTCCTATGATAGGCACACGGGTGCCGGCGACAAACACCTCCCCATTCCGGTTGCCAAGTTTCCTGTTAAGTCCGTCGGCGTACCCCACCGGAAGTATAGCTATAGTTCTGTCCGCATCCGAGACATCCCTGCAGTTATACCCCACAGGCTCCCCTGCCGGAACATCTTTTATCTGCGAAATATTGGTCTTAAACCTGCCTACGGTCTTCATGTCCAGATTATCGTACCTGCCGGCACCGTAGATGCCGATACCGGGACGAACCATATCGAAATGGTATCTCGGGAACCTGGATATCCCCGCGGAGTTGCATATATGCCTGATAAAAGGGTACCCAACAGCAACGGCTATCTTGTCGGCCGCCTCGGTAAAAATCCTCGCCTGCTTATCGGTATACCCATCCATTGCCGGATCTTCACTGGCGGCGAAATGCGAAAAAACGGAAGCTACCTTGACAGTCTCCTCCCCGGTCAGCAATACAGCCAGCTTATCCACCTCACCGGGCATAAATCCCAGCCGATGCATACCGGAATCTATCTCTAAATGGACAGGATACCGCAAAAGTCCATGCTTCGAGGCAATCGATAAAAATGCTTCGTACGAATCCAACCCGAAGAGTACAGGCTCAAGGTTGTACCTGATCATCGTTCCCATTGAAACCGGATCGGGATTCATAACGATTATGGGCAACGACAGCCCCGCTTCGCGCAGTTCCACCCCCTCATCTGTGTTGGCCACCCCCAGATAACTCACTCCGTGATATTCCAGGAACGATGCCACCTCGGCCGCTCCGGCACCATAGGCGAAAGCCTTGACCATCACCATAACCCTTGTCTCGGGCGTCAGCAAGCTCCTGAACTGGTTCAGGTTGTGAGCCACCGCATCGAGATTGACCTCCAGAATGGTCTGGTATGCCTGATGTTCCAGCAACCGGCCTATTTTTTCGAACTCAAACTTCCTTGCCCCTTTGAGAAGTATCACCTCATCGCGGAACTCGGAAAAATCTGTTCCGGAAATAAATTCATCCGTGGTCGCGAAAAACCTCGCCTCACCGCTGAACAGAGCGGAATTTGAGCTTAAAGCCGGTCCGATTCCGATAAATTTATGGACATGCGACTTACTTACTTGTCGCGCCACCTCCCCGTACATTGAGATCTCCTCCCGACCGCTTTGCAGGAAATCAGAAAGTATCAAAGTTTTGCGCCTGGCTCCTCCGCTGGCTTTCAGCAACTCCAGGGCAATGCCAAAAGAGCCGGGATCGCTGTTGTAAAAATCCTCGATAATCTGGCAGTTGTTGATACCATTTTTTATCTCCATTCGCATTGCCACGGAGACAAGCGAGGCCAACCCTTTTTCGATAGTCTCTCTCGGAATGTTCATGGCCAGAGATACCGCGGTAACAGTCACGGCGTTCTCAACCGAAGCCTTGTCGGTGAACGGTATCCTGAATGAATAGACATTGTCCCTGAACTCGATTCTTAGATGAGTATGAGCGGATTTGCTCCTGATAATCACATACATTGTGGCTCCGGGGTCGGTAGTCGACCAGTCAACTATTACCTTCGACCCCTTTCTGAACATCCGTTTTGCCTCTTCGTCTATTATCTTGTAATCGCTCCGGTAAACCAGCATCAGGGAGTTGGTAAAAAGCTTCAGCTTTTCAACGGCCTTCTGCCGCATGTCGGTAAAATTCTCCGCATGAGCGTCCCCTATATTGGTAATCACCCCTATGTCGGGTTCCACCATTCTTTCCAGTTTTTCCATCTCCCCCGGGAGTGATATGCCGGCCTCAATGATGGCCACTCCATACCTGTTGTCGAGCTTCATCAGCGACAGAGGCACCCCCACCTGGGAGTTATAACTCTTTGGACTTCTTATCACCGGTCGGTTCAGGGCCAGGACATCGGCCAACCACTCCTTGACAACGGTCTTCCCCGCGCTGCCCGTAACACCAATAACCGGCGACTTGAATTTCATTCTTATGTTTCGGGCAATAAGCTGGAGAGCCTGAACGGTATCGGCCACCTCGATAAAAGAGGCGCCCACGAATCCGGTCAACTTTCCTTTGGATCTGTTCACGATAAATGTTCTTATCCCTTTTTTGTAAAGTGCCGGCACATAATCGTGTCCATCGTGGTTCTTCCCGCGGATAGCGACAAAAGCTGTGTTGCTGTCATAGTTCACCAAACGGCTGTCGATTATAATCTCCTCAACCATATTATCGGCTTCCCCTTTCAGCTTCCCTTTGGTTATTTTGGCTATTTCAGACGCTTTTATGTTCATTTGGCCGTTAATTTGTTTGTATAGTTCGAAACTTTCATCCCTTTCGTGCGACCGCCTCTTTGTAACACTCCCTGCAAAGGGGCTCGTATTTATCCCTCTCCCCCAGTTCAACCAGCTTGTCCCCACCCTTTTTCCTGAAAGAGTATTGTGCCAGATTACCGCAACGCACGCAAATTGCGTGAACTTTGGAGATATCTTCGGCAATCGCCAGAAGTCGCGGTATGGGTCCAAACGGTTTTTTGGTAAAGTCCATATCCAGACCCGCCACTATCACCCGTCTCCCGGCATCCGCCAGGAACTCGCACACCTCAACAAGAGAGTCATCGAAAAACTGCGCCTCATCTATCCCGATCACATCAGCATCGCCCGCCATCAACAAGATCGCCGAGGCGCTCTCCACCGGCGTTGAACAAACCGACTTTTCGTCATGCGACACCACCCTAAGCCCCGAATACCGTTTATCTATCGATGGTTTGAAGATTTCGATCTTCAGTCCCGCGAACTGTGCCCTGCGTAACCTGCGGATCAGTTCCTCCGTCTTTCCGGAGAACATGGAACCGGTAATGACCTCAATAGATCCCCTTTTTACGAATCCCCTCCCATTGTTCCCAGCAAAAACCATTTTATAAATCCCTGTTTTTTCGAATTTTATTCTTTGTGAATTATATTACTTTTGCAAAGTAAGAAAATTGGTTTGTTTTATTAATACTTAAAGGCATGGATTTCAAATCTGCTGTCGATTTAATTATCAAAGATATAAATGAGTTGAAGAATATTGTGGACGGTTTCAAAAATTATCCCAATATTCCTTCCCTTCAGATTGAGATAGCCAAGTCGAAGTGTCGCAACGCCGTTGAGATTCTGGAACTGCTGAAGAGCGTACCCGTAGAAACTGCCGAAGAAGAGCCCAAAGAGAAAGAGAGAGCCCAAACAAAAATCATTGTCGGGGAGTTGATCGAAACCTTTGAAAAAGAGGAGTATTTTGATATTGAGGATGAGCCGGTTACACCTGAAGCGCCTTCCACCGAAAAAATTGAACCGATAAAAACCGAGAAAAAAAAGGAAAAGCCCGAAGCGGCGATTTACGCGGAGCGGTTCAGTTCCAACCCCAATAGTGTATATGACAGGCTTAGCGGCACGAAACAACAGTCGGACAGTTCCAAAGGAAAGAAAAGTTCCAACCTTTTTGAGTTGATAGGATTAAATGACCAGTTTTTGTTTATCAGAGAGATATTCAACGGCGACAGTGATCTTTACAACACCGCTGTAAACAGACTGAACAACGCCAAGACCTTCACCGAAGCCAACGAAATAATCTTCGATTATATTGACGATGTAGAAGACGAAGCGTACAAGACGCTCGTAGATCTTGTAAAGCGCAAATTCTCTGTCGATGGGTAAGTTGTATCTGGTGCCGACACCTATCGGCAACCTCAAGGACATAACCTTACGGGCGTTGGAAGTACTGGGCA
Source organism: Bacteroidota bacterium (assembly GCA_012838685.1). GTDB lineage: Bacteria > Bacteroidota > Bacteroidia > Bacteroidales > VadinHA17 > LD21. The sequence goes on from DUOU01000069.1 coordinate 4,622, forward strand.
GCGTCGACATGATATTGGCGGAAGACAAGCGACAGGCATCCATACTTCTCAACCATTACAATATCCGCTCGGTATTGCGGTCGCACCACAAGTTCAACGAACACGGCTCTGTTGAAGGAATAGTTCAAACAATACTTTCCGGCTCCAATATCGCCTTAATCTCTGATGCCGGAACTCCCGGAATTTCTGATCCCGGATTTCTTCTGATCCGAGCCTGTGTGGAAAACGGCATTGAGGTGGAGACACTTCCCGGAGCTACCGCACTGATACCGGCACTTGTAAATTCGGGACTGCCATGTGACAGGTTCTGCTTTGAAGGCTTTCTGCCCGTCAAAAAGGGAAGGAACAAGAAACTCACCGAATTGGAAGAGGAGAGCCGCACCATGGTTTTTTATGAATCTCCTTACCGCCTGGTAAAATCCCTTGAAGAGATGTCCATCCACTTCGGAAACGGAAGAAAAGCCTGTGTCTCCAGGGAAATCAGCAAGATATATGAAGAAAACAGGAGAGGCACACTGGAGGAACTGGCAACCTATTACAGGGAAAACCCCCCAAAAGGGGAGATAGTCATTACAGTAGCGGGAAAATAAAAGGGCGCCGCCCTGTTCACGCCAACGCCCAAAAAATTTTTTAGAACGGTGATAACCCGTCAAATCCAAAATCCTGGTCTCTATCCCTTTCCGGCACTTCCACACGGTCGAAATTCATCTTCGACTGGAATCTGGAACCGTTAACGTAACCTTCAGGTTCATCATATTCTATCAGCTCAACAAACTGAGCCTTGCTATCTATGAACCTAAGCCTTATATCATCAACAGGACCGTTACGGTTTTTGGCCAGGATAATCTCGGCTATACCTCTTGTAGATGTCTGATCATCAAATTGCTCTATGCCGAACTTCTCGGGTCGGTGAATGAAGACAACCATGTCGGCATCCTGTTCAATAGCGCCCGACTCGCGGAGGTCGGATAAAACGGGACGTTTGAATCCTCCCCGTATCTCTACCGAACGGTTAAGCTGTGAAAGCGCTATTATCGGAACATTCAACTCCTTGGAGATACTCTTGAGCATCCTGGATATCGCGCTAACCTCCTGTTCGCGACTGCCCGCGTTATCCGGACCGGTCATCAGCTGGAGATAATCGATTATTATTATGTCAAGTTTGTTCTGTGATGCCAACCTACGACATTTCGCCCTCAACTCGAAAGTTGATATCGCGGGGGTATCATCGATGAATATCGGAGCCTGCAACAGATCCTTGATGCCGATATCGAGTTGCTTCCACTGCTCCTCGTTCATGTTCCCGTTTATAAGATTGCGCATGGGGATATCTGTCTCGGCAACCATCAATCTGTTCACCAGCTGGATAGACGACATTTCCAGCGAGAATATCGCTACCCTTTTTCCGTGGTCAATCGCCATATTCCGGGCCATAGAGAGAGCGAAAGCCGTTTTACCCATGGAGGGACGAGCGGCCACAATGATCAACTCGGTCTTTTTCCAGCCAGAGGTAAGTCTATCCAACTTGGTGAACCCCGAAGGAATTCCCACCAAAGCATCCTCGCGCTCACCGGCAATCTCTATCTCCTTCAATGCCTCCTTAATCACGGCGTTAATCGGGGAGACCTCCCTTTTTATATTGCCCTCGGAGATCATAAAAAGCTCGTTTTCCGAAAAATCCAGCAGGTCGGTTACATCTATCGAATCGTCGAACGCCTTTCCAAGAATTTCCGAAGATACCCTGATAAGCTCCCTTTGGATATATTTCTGGGCCACTATTCTGGCATGGTATTCCACATTCGCCGCGGAAACCACCTTTGAGGTCAAAGTGGCCAGATAGACAGGACCTCCAACTGCCTCGAGTTCTCCACGTGCCCTTAGTTCCTCGGTTACCGTAAAAAGATCCACGGGATACTCTTTGGCGGAGAGATCGAAAACAGCCTTAAAAATCTTTCTGTTCGCCTCTTTATAGAAATATTCGGGTTTCAGGATATCCAGTATAGTTATCACAGCCTCCTTTTCCAGCATTATCGCCCCAAGAACCGCCTCCTCCATATCAATCGACTGTGGCGGCACCTTTCCAAAATCCGGGATTACCGGAGCCGACAGTCGGCCTGTCTTTGTCTGTTTAGCCATTATTATATCGTTGTCTTTATGTGAATTATCTTATTATAAACAAAAAATCATGTAATTCCAAAGTTATCAATAACAATCCTCCTTCGTTAATAAAAGAGAGCCTTATTACAAACAAGGGTATGTTAAAAACTTGTTGAAAAGCAAAATTGGCCTGTAACGGTTGTAACTACGGAAGCAATGACTAACTTTACAGAAATTCTGTTGTAATGATTTCTTTTCCAAAAGCGAAGGTCAATCTGGGACTGCGTATTACCAGGAGGCGGATCGATGGATACCACGACATTGAGTCGATTTTTTATCCTGTAGGGCTGAGCGACGCTTTGGAATTTAAGGTGGCCCCGAAAGCGACAGCCGATGAGTTGACTGTAACCGGGCTACCAATTCCGGGATCGACAACCGATAATCTGGTCACCACGGCGGTAAAAATGTTGCGGAAAAAGTTCGATATCCCTTATCTGAAGATACATCTGCACAAAGCCATTCCATCTGGCGGCGGCTTGGGGGGAGGATCCTCCGACGCCTCCTATATGTTGAAGAGTTTGAATAAATACTTCAAATTAGGACTGAATGTTGACGAGTTGAAAAAGCTCTCCCTTGGCATTGGAAGCGATTGTCCTTTCTTTATTGAGGCTGAACCCGCACTGGCCATGAAGAGAGGCGAGCTCCTCACTCCTATGCCTAAGTTTCTTGAAGGAATGTACATTGTCATTTTACACCCCAGCATAAACATCAACACCAAAGAGGCTTATAAAAACTGTTTTCCTCATAAACAAGATCAATCCCTGCCGGAATTGGTCAAGAACAGGCCGAGCGATTGGAAAAGAGTTATTTTCAACGATTTTGAGAATTACATCTTCAGCAGGCACCCTGAAATAGGTGAACTTAAAAGATACCTGTACAACTCAGGCGCGATTTTCAGTTCCATGACGGGAAGCGGTTCGGCTGTTTACGGAATTTTCGGCCACAAACCATCCATCTCCCAGTCTATACACCGTTATCTCATATACCAGGGAGAGTTGTAACTGTTTTTATTTGGGCGCGATTTTGTACAACACCCCGGCAATGATCGCGTACATAATGTTGGGTATCCACATCGCCAACGCGGGATCCAATCCCCCCTTAACCGAAAACTGCGAGGAGAATTGCTGGAAAAGGATATACGAAAAACTGAGCGCCAATCCAATTCCAATGTTCATGCCAATTCCTCCCCTGATTTTACGTGACGACAGTGAAACGCCTATCAATGTGAGGATAAAAACGGAAAAGGGGCTGGCAATCCTGCTGTTTTTCTCAACTTCAAAAGCCACCAATTCATCCGATCCCTGCAGAGTAAGCAGGTCAATATAATCGTTCAGCTCGCGGTACGACATTGTGGAAACAAACTCTATGCCTCTCGAAAAATCATCGGGACGAATATTAAGTGAGGTATCCAGCCGCGATCCTTTCGAAAATATCTCTGTTGATTCCAATATATCCCTACATATATAATTCAGAGCCATCCATTTGCCCGAAACCGAATCCCAGGCGACTGTTGGAGCGGAGAGCTTCGAGAGCAGTTTTCCGTTATTGTCAAATTTTTCTATGGTAAGGTTCCTGCCGCGGGCCGACTGTGGATTGTATGATTCCA
>DUOU01000070.1 GCA_012838685.1 Bacteroidota bacterium
AATGTAAGGAAGATTTATCTCTGTTGTTGTAGAACTTGATAGTTCAATTTTGGCTTTTTCGGCCGCCTCTTTCAATCGCTGCAAAGCCATGGGATCCTTTCTAAGGTCTACATTCTCATCTTTGATAAACTCTTCGGCCAGCCAGTCTATAATAGCCTGGTCAAAATCATCCCCGCCCAGGTGGGTGTCCCCATTGGTGGATTTTACCTCAAAAACACCATCTCCCAATTCAAGAATGGAAATATCAAAAGTACCTCCTCCAAGGTCAAATACCGCAATTTTAAGATCCTGTGATTTTTTATCAAGACCGTAAGCAAGTGAAGCGGCGGTTGGTTCGTTGATTATACGTTTAACTTTTAATCCGGCAATCTCTCCAGCCTCCTTTGTAGCCTGACGCTGGGAGTCGCTGAAGTAGGCCGGAACCGTAATAACAGCTTCAGTAACCTCTTGCCCCAGATAGTCTTCAGCAGTTTGTTTCATCTTTTGGAGAACCATAGCTGAGATCTCTTGCGGGGAATATAGTTTGTCGTCAATTTTTACTCTGGGAGTATTGTTGTCGCCTTTGACCACTTTATATGTTACCCTGTTGACCTCCTTATTGACTTTGTCGTAAGTCTCGCCCATGAATCTTTTGATAGAATAGATGGTCTTTTCGGCGTTTGTTATAGCCTGACGTTTGGCGGGGTCTCCAACTCTCCTCTCTCCATTGTCAACAAATGCCACGACTGAGGGTGTAGTTCTCTTTCCTTCGCTGTTTGGTATTATAACTGGTTCGCTGCCTTCTATGACAGCTACACAAGAGTTTGTTGTGCCCAAATCAATTCCGATTATTTTTCCCATATTTTATAGTTTAAAATTTTTGTTTTTTTTGTTTTTAACTTCTCACTTAAGGGAACAATGATTATGCCATAGGTGATGATGCTTAAATTTTTGGCAATAATGACATATTGGATAATGAAGGTATTGGATGATCTCTGCCAAAACGACAGAAATAGCCATGCTTTTGTCAATTTGAGTCAATATTGTTGACCCATCGACATAATTGATTAAATTTGCGGATAGTTATAAATTTAACATTATGGCACAAAAGATTATAAAGAGGGTTACCACCCATGTGCTTCATGAGATGAAGCTTAAGGGCGAGAAAATCGCGATGTTGACCGCATATGATTATTCTTCGGCCAAAATTTTGGATGAAGCTGAAATAGACGTAATTCTTGTAGGCGACTCCGCCTCCAACGTTATGGCCGGGTATGAAACTACCTTGCCTATTACGTTGGATAATATGATATGTTATGCGGCTTCTGTTGTCAGGGGAGTTAAAAGAGCCCTGGTTGTTGTGGATCTTCCTTTTGGTACTTATCAGGGCGATTCAAAGGAGGCACTGGCTTCATCGATACGTATTATGAAAGAGACAGGAGCCCATGCCGTAAAACTTGAAGGTGGAACGGAAATAGTTGAATCTGTTAAAAGGATTTTATCTGCCGGCATACCTGTTATGGGCCATCTGGGCTTGACCCCCCAGTCGATATACAAGTTTGGAACATATGCGGTCAGAGCCAAAGAGAATGAAGAGGCCGAAAAACTTATTAAAGATGCTTTGGCTCTTGAAGAAGCGGGTTGTTTCTCCGTTGTATTGGAGAAGATTCCAGCTAAACTGGCAGGGGAATTAACTTCAAAGGTAAAAATTCCCGTAATCGGCATTGGGGCGGGACCGCATACTGATGGCCAGGTATTGGTGCTTCACGATATGTTGGGAATAACGCAATCATTTTCTCCGAGGTTTCTGAGAAGATACCATAATTTGCACGACGAAATCAAGGGGGCGGTGCAAAGTTATATCAATGATGTAAAAAGAGTTGATTTTCCCAATGAAATGGAACAGTATTGATCATGCTCGATGTTCTGTACGAAGATAATCACATTATTGCCGTCAATAAGTTGGCTACTGCTCTTGTTCAAGGTGATAAAACCGGCGATAAATCTCTTGATAATGAGATAAAAGCCTATATTGCAAAAAAATACAACAAGCCGGGCAATGTGTTTCTGGGGGTTGTTCACCGACTTGACAGGCCGGTAGGAGGTGTCATAGTTTATGCCAGAACGTCAAAAGCTTTGAGCCGGTTAAACCAAATGTTCAGGGATAACAACGTGAAAAAGAGTTATCTGGCTGTTGTTAAGGATTGTCCCCCGCAAGATGTGGGAACATTGGTCAATTATCTGAAAAAAAACGAAAAGCAGAATAAAACATATGTGTATGATAATGAGGTAAAAGGATCGAAAAAAGCCTCTTTATCATATAAAATATTGGGTAGGTCGGATCGTTATTATTTACTTGAAGTGGATCTGCATTCGGGCCGGCACCACCAAATCAGGGCGCAACTCGCGAATATAGGTTGTCCGATCAGAGGCGACCTTAAATATGGTTACCCTAGGTCTAACGGAGATGGAAGTATAAGTCTTTTCGCGAAAAAACTGGAATTCATCCATCCTGTTGGTAAAGAGACAATATCTATTGTCGCCTCGGAACCTGACAAAGATGTTTGGAAAGCCTTTAAGGAGCTAATAACTTTCCATTATTCTTCGGGCCAATCGAAATAGCTCTTGTCCAAGCGAAAGAATCTCGCGGCATTGTTGAAAAGTATATCCCTCTTCTGGTCTTCGGATAGATATTGCGCATGTTCTATTACCCCCATGGAGGTCTCTATCATTCTTGGCCATGTCATGAAATCGGTACCATACATTATTCGTTTACCAAATCCAGCCTGAACAAGCCTTTTAATGTAAGCGTGTACCTCATCCAGAGGATAGCTCCAGATCATTCCGGAAATATCGACATACACATAGGCGTGGGCTCCCATAAGCGCGATCATATTTTCTGCCATCGGATAACCGGCGTGCATAACATATATCTTAAGTTTTGGATGTCGTGCCAAAAGATCCTCTAAAAGGAAAGGGTCGCCCAAAGATGCCCTGAATGAGGGAGAGGTTATATTTGCCATTCCATTTCCACCGGTACCCATATGTATACCTGCAGGAATATTCAGTTCCTCCGCTACGGCGAAATATGGATCAAACTCCATGTCGCTCGGTGATTTTCCCTGATACTGGGGAGCAACTTCAGCCATCACTTTGTAAAATCCACTTTCCAGTGAATCACGGAACTGTTCAACAGTGAGGTTTCCAATCCCTATTCCCGGGATTATTCTTCCTTCAGGTACCTCTTTCATCCAACTTCTCATGATACCGAGATCGCCAAATGCTATCATCGTAAGGTTCATCTCCTTGATTCTCCTGACAATCTCATTTTTCATCTCCTCATCGTCTTTCGCCGGCATCAAAGGGTCCGTACAATCAGAATTAAAAAATGATATCCTTTCTTCGTTTGGATCAGAACCGGGCATACTGGTCAAGAACCAGGGACACAATGGAGATGAACCGGGCCTTACCTTTGAAACATGAACATGCACGTCAAAAAGCGGCAACCGGGTCACCTTTGATTGGCTATTGCTTTGCGCGCTTAAAAGAGTTACAGCGCATAAAAAGAGCATAGTAACCGATAGTTTTTTTATTGTTTCCATCATTTGTTGGTTTATGGTTTGTGTTATAAGGTAAACTCAATTTGTAAGAACATTTGATATATACAAAATTATGAGTCTGTCCACTGAAGTTGGACAGACTCATAATAACAACAAAACTGGTGCTCCCTACTTGAAAAGTAACGGAGCAAATTTATTCAAGTATATTCTCCAGTTAGTCCATGTGTGACCACCTGAGTTGACATAGAATGTATGTTTCAGGCCCAGTGATGTAAGAGTGGCATCAAGTGTTCTGGCGCTTTCAATAAGGAAATCGTCTTCACCACACCCAATCCAATAAAGTTTATAACCAGCTTTTTTAAGTGCCTTGAATTGCTCTTCATAAGTGGCCTTATTTTCGTCGGTTACCCTAATTCCATTACTTAATGGACAGATATAGCTGAAGAAACCCGGATATAGATTTGTACAGCTAATCGTATGTCCCGCACCCATTGATAATCCCGCAAGAGCTCTTGAATTGGGATTGGCGATAACCCGATAGTTGCTTTCAATATAGGGTACGATATCTTTTACGATACTGTTTACATATCCGTTTGGATCGTAATTAGGGGCGTTTCTGTCGATCGGAACCTCCGGCAACATTGTTGTTCTGGCTGCTTGTTGTGTTGGGTTACCGTTAGGCATCACCACAAGCATTGGTTTTGCTAGACCTTTTTCAATAAGATTGTCCATAATCTGGCAGGTACGGCCCATAGTACTCCAGGCGTCCTCATCTCCGCCAGCACCGTGAAGCAGATATAATACCGGATACTTTGTGGTACCTTTATTATATCCATAAGGGGTGTAAACAAATAACCGGCGGTTGATTCCAAGTGTAGGCGAATCATACCAAACTTGTGAAAGATTTCCTCTCTGCGTTGCTTCAAAATAGTTCGCGGTGGCTTCTCCCGGCACCAGCAATACACTTAGATATCTGGTTCCATCCCTCTGCATTAAGACATTGGCGGGATCGTTATAAGATATGCCATCCACGTTGAAACTGTATGTGTAAAGCTCGGGAGTGGGAGTGGGGATGGTAACTGACCATACACCATTTGCTGATCTGGTCATTTCCACCGATGCTCCCCACGATCCGTTTAGTTTAACATTATCCGCATAAGGGGCGGAAATTCTGAAGGTTATTCCGCTATTTGTAATCTCAGGAGAGACAATTGGGGCGGATCCCATGAAATTGGCCAGTTCTTGCGCAAAGGAGCCAAAAAACAGGCTTAGACAAAATATAGTGACAAGAATTCTTTTCATAATATTATACAATTATTAAGGTTTATACTATTTGAACAATAGCCTGGCAAAGGTGTTCAGATAAATTCTCCAGTTGGACCATGTATGTCCACCGTCGGTTACAAAGAAAGTATGTTCCAAACCGTTGCGGGTCAATGCCGCATCAAGGTTTTGAGCGCTTTGCCATACGAAGTCCTCTCTGCCAACACCCACCCAATATAGTTTATAGCCGGCATTTTTAACTCCTTGCAGATTCTTATCAATATCAGTCTGATTCGCTCCAACGCCCATGCTCAAAGGAAGGATATAACTGAATGTGCCCGGGTACAAATTACTCGCACTAAGTGTATGTCCTCCTCCCATGGAAAGTCCCGAAATAGCTCTGTGGTCAGGATCGGCAATCACTCTATAGTTTTTCTCGATATAGGGTATAATATCCTTTACAAGACTGTTCACATATAAGTTAGCGCTGTTGGGATCGTTCCTGTCAATAGTTTTTTCGGGGATCATTAGAGTTCTGGCAGCAGCCTGTCCAGGGTTACCATTGGGCATAACGCAGATCATTGGAACAGCCAATTTCTTTTCAATCAGGTTGTCGAGTATCTGGCATGCTCTGCCCATAGTGCTCCATGCGTCTTCATCGCCGCCACCCCCGTGCAACAGGTAAAGTACGGGATATTTCTGGCCGCTTGTGTTGTATCCATAAGGAGTATACACAAACATTCTGCGCGACATTCCTATTGTTGGGGAGTCATACCAAACCTTTTCGAGATTTCCCCGTTGATTTGCCTCGAAGTAGTTCTCGGTCAATTCTCCCGGAATCAGCAATACGCTTAGATACCTGGTTCCGTCTCTTTGCATTATAACATTGTTGGGATCGGTGCTGGGGAAACCATCAACAATAAAGTTGTAGGTATAAAGCTCTACGGCCGGCTTGGCGACACTGACCGACCATACCCCGGTGGAGTCGTTTTTCATCATATTGATTGATGAGTCATAGCTGGTCATCCATGAACCATATAGCCTTACCAGTTTGGCATTAGGCGCCGAAAATCTGAAAGTAACCGTTGTCTCTCCTATTTCAGGGGAGGTAACGGCAACCCTTCTGAAGTTTGCCAGTTCCTGTCCAAAAGAGACAAAAGCAACTGACAAACAAATGAATGAAAGTAGTAGTTTTTTTCTCATAGTTTAGATTTGTTAAGAATAAGGTTTTATAGAAAAAGGATATAAATATAAAGAATATAAATATAAAAATGTTCAAAATTCCATTTAATCATTGTCGTTGAGACCCTAAAGTTACTGTTTGTTTTTTATTTAATGTGAGTTGCGGGGGAATAATTAGGATTTTTTATTGATAATTATTGGCCGCCAAAAGTTACCACATTGGTAGCTTTGAGCAGATTTACCGCATCATTGGGGAGTTTCCAGTTATTGTCGAAATTTCCCCTGGTTACTACATTATCGGATGTGTTCTTAAAAATCAAGAAATCTTCAGTCTTTGATAACATTGAAGATTTTCCGGCCGCCATCATCGATGAGCCCATTCTTCCGGAGCTTGGAGCGGTCCACCACGATAAACCCGAGTTGACAAGAACATAATGTTGGTTCATTGGGAATATATAAACCATACCATAGTCTTCAGCATCAGTATCAAGATGCATAGGAAGCTTATCGGCGTACTTCGCGATGACCGAGTTTGTCTCTTTTGTCCCGAAGAGTACAAGGTTGCACAGGTCGTAATCGCTTTGCCTGATACTTCTATCGGCAACAACTCTGGGAAATATTAGCGGGGTCCCCATATAGTAACCGGCGTTGATCGCCCAGTTGGCGGCCTCATTGGCCTGGCTTCTTCTCTTTGCCAGTTCTTCGCTGGAAGGATTGTCCGCTGTCCCATAAACATAGATATGGTTGCTGCTGACTGCCGAGAAAAGTATGCCCTCAGCCCCTTTCTGTTTGGATGTCAGGCCGGGAGTGAATTTTTTGTTTTTCCATGTTCCGTTTTCCTTGGAGAACGAAATGTTATCGGGACTTTTCGCGGAGAAACTTTTTCCGTCAACAGTTATTTTTACCGATTTTCCGGCATCAAACATGGGGTGTCCCTTTAGTTTTAGAGTAAATGCCAGCAGATCGCTCGTTGTTATTTCGATAACATTGTTCCCGGTAAACTTTGCCTTAATTACGGCCAAAGTTCCGGGTGTCAAATTATCAAGGGTAACCCAATATGCTTTGTTATATTTGAAAAGTTTTGTGCTGAATTGGACCTCTTTTGGAAACATGTCGCGCTCAAACTGGGCGAACCAGTCAAATATAAAACCATCTTTGTAGGAGTATTCCCAGCTGTTGTGTCCTATCCCGGGATATTCCACGTAGTCAACTACAGGCGCACCTATGGATATAAATCTATCCCTCCATTCTATGGTACCTTGCATTAAACCATCCTTGTCGCCTACAAAAAAGTGGACAGGAAGGTTGGAGCCGTTTATATAGATATCGGTTGCTCCCTCGGGGGAAGCGGGACATGTGGGAGCGATAGCGGCCCATATATCCGGTCGTGTTAAACCTAACCACAAAGTTCCTCCACCGCCCATTGAAAGTCCGGTCAGATATGTGCGGTTTTCGTCAATATTAAAACGACTTTTGATATCGTCAAGCATATCGTACACATCCTGTTCAGGTATGCCCTGATAACCGGCTGTGCCCCGTGCCAATGGCGCCGCTACAATGTAGTCTATATCGGGCATTTCTGGCCAGTATCTCGATGCCTCCAGATCATCTTCCTTATGGATAAATCCCGGCTCGGTGAAACTTGTACCCTGAATATTCCCCAAACCAAATGCCCTACGAAGTCCAAGACGGTTATTCGACATGGCTCCATGAAGAAAAATCACAAGGGGATATTCCTTCGTCTCGTCAAAATTTTTTGGAATATAGATTGAGTAGGGCTGGTTTGTTTCATCTACTGAAGAGAAAAAGGTTAGATCCTGTGGCCCCGGTTTAAGCTTTTGCCCGGTTAGAATTAATGATCCAAACAGCATTAAAACTGCAACCGTAAACAAAAATTTTACATCTGATTTTTTCATGAGTATGTATTTAATAAATTAATTATTGGAGAGAACTGGCCGAATTTGTCGGCCAATTTCTCCAATAACAAGATACCAATTAATAAAACAACTAACCCAAGGGCTGTTATTCTCTAAAAATTCAGGTTCAATTTCCACAATTGTCTCAAATTTTTATGTATTTTTTACTTTTTATTGAAATGCTTGATAGAAATTGTTTTAAATATTTTATCCGAAAATTTCGCAATAAAACTATTGCTGTTTTTTATTGAAATTCTGAAGTATCTCCCGTCAGGTATTTTGTCGTATAACCTGATCGGGAGACTTTAACAGAATAAAACAAAATTCACTTAAAAATTACCAATCCGTAACTTCAGTAATTGTACTAAAGTCTGAAGATAAAGCATAAACCTGTGAAAAATTGGCGCGTTTCGAGGTGTTCACTCCAGGCCCGGTCGCTACCGCTGCTACTCTAATGTAGTGGGTTC
>DUOU01000071.1 GCA_012838685.1 Bacteroidota bacterium
CTTTGGGCATCACATGCCTGATCGTATCCATCAGGATAATTGTTTTGAAGGAGGGCCCGCTATTGATTTTTCTCGCCCTCTCCGCCCTTTCCTTCCTAATGGCGGGTATAAGGAGGAAGATAAGGAAAAGCGGTAACAAGAAATAAAAAGAGGCCACAAATCGCGGCCTCTTTTATTCTATGCAATATCTATTTATTTCACAACAACGTGGGGGTCAATCTGTTCAAAAGTAAAATCGCCATCCTCATCGAGATGGATACTCATAACAATATAGCCTCCTACTTCATTTTCCTCATCATAAATATACTTATTGTCGTCAAGATCTTTTACCCTCAATGTACAGTCGTTGAAATAGGTATTGGTGCCATCAGGTTCACCAAATGCTACCCAATAATCTACCTCATCACCTTCGACGTAATAAGGATCAATTAAAAGATAAAAATTCTCGAGCAATATACCATGTTCATCATATAAAACATCATAATATGCCTGATATAAATCGGTACAAATTTCGGGATTGTCGGATGATTCCGCACCTCCCAAAAGACCAACAATATCGCTAAAAATGTATATATCCAAATCGTTGTTTGGATTATCCCACCCAACATTAACGGTCAGTACCCCCTCAGCGTTAACATTGTTGATGGTTACATCGTATGTCGGAAAAACCGAAGCAGGCTGAACGGCATAATACTGTTCATCACCTTTCATCTTTACACTAACCTTCATAGTTTCGGTTTCCTCAACAACGTCATCCGCCAAAATAACTATTGGAATCACGATTTCGCTGGTATAAGCCGGAAAAACCAGATCAGACTCATTATAAGAAATATCGGATTCATCTCCTGTTTCGGCCGTAACATCCAAGGTAAAATAGATATCCTTGTCGAGCCATTTATCCAGGGAGACTTTGACAAGCAACGTGTCGCCCTCATTAAAGGAGGTAACATCACTCATATTGGTGACAACAGTCGTAGCATAGCCTTCGATAGAGCCAACCGGGGCCACCTCCTGATCGGACTGGTCGCACGAGAACATTACACCCATCAGCAACCCAAAACATATAGAATATAGTAAATTCTTCATAATAATATCTGTATTAAAATTAGTTTCTTGTGTAAACACAGTCGTATGTATTATTGGGAGGATTATCGAACGTAATCTCATATGACATTTTAAGCACCCCTGTTACAGGATCAGCGCTACCGGTTGAAGAACCAAAGACCAGATTTACATAGATGTCTACAAGATTTTGTTCCGGAATTGTTAAATTACCGCAAACATCATAGAAGGTAAAGCCGGGAACTCCACCAAGCGATGCTGGCAGCCAATGTCCAACATAAGTTGTCCTGTATTGGCCAACCCCTGTTTTTGTAATGTATTCATCGGTACGATGACGTATCCCGGCTCCATTGTTTATTGAAATATCGACAGTATAGCTACCATCAAGATTTGAGTCGCATCCATAGTTGAGGGAAACCACGTTTGATTTGCCGTGGTTGGTTACGCTGGCATCGCCCGTTACCTGGGTAACTTTTAATACAAGAACCGGCGTTTTATCCAAAGGGTCGGTAATACCCGCATTTGAAGCGGTGAGTACCGTAACGGGAAATAGATTGAGAAAATTATTGTTAGGATCAAGAACTATCTCCGTCTGATCCAGACGATAGTTCTCACCTGCCACTGCCGCGATTTTAGTGGGATCAGCGGCCGCAATGGCATCCATAGCGTCCTGATCAACACCTACTGTCACCGTGATAGGATTCTTTACCTCTTTGGATGTTGGACCGGTAAGTTTCATGCGAAACGTAAAAATATATTCACTCCCATCCGACACAAAATTCAATGCGGATGTGGTACTTTCAAACCCGGCAAAATTAAAACCGGTAGCGTTATCATCCCAATTTGTAGTCTGATCCAGGCAGGAACTCAGGATGACGACACTTAATATAAAAATTAGATATTTTATTGCTTTCATAATTTTTCTGTATTTGAATTATTGAGCCCAAAAGATTTTAACCGAAAAGACATCAGGTTGGGTCGGGACATTATCACCGTTCGAGGTATATTCGCTCGCGGGATAAGCCAATCTAACCGGTCTTTCAGTATACGACTGATTCAACGGAACGGGAACACCGGCAGGATATCCGGTTCTGTTATAGTCAAACCACGCCTGTTCAGCGGTAAGACCGTTGGTAGCGATCCATTTCTGGGTTATGATGGCTTCAACTTTATTGGCGGAACTTTCCCAATTGACATTGTTGAAGGCCTTTGAAAGATAAACTATCGCGTCACCGGCCCCCAATCCCAGGGTCATAAATGAAGCGGTAACTCCTGCTTCATATAAAGTCTTGGCATTTTCAGATGTAAGTGCTTTAACCGCCAATTCCGCCCTATTAAGACGATCTTCAGCGACCGTAAATATTATCGCGGGCTGATCAGCGGATTGGAAGATTCC